>JBEPWX010000552.1:0-2555 GCA_041642235.1 Mariniphaga sp. | reverse complement strand
TTCCACCTTGAGCACAAAATTAAACCGGTTTAGGCTAAGACAAAGACCAAAATCTTCGGATGGTGCCCAATGTTGCTTTGAAACATCAAAAAACCTGGCACCCGAACCATTACGGATTAGCTCCACAATATTATTAAAATCTGAGGGCAATCCATTAAGTTCATTAAACAGGTATTCTGCAAAAAGTGTATCTTCGTCGGTAGGATACTCACAGGCATATCCCATGCAAACAAGTGAAACCTGTTCAAAGTTTTTACTCTTTATGTAGTTTATAATGGCCCCTGCATTAACAAAACTTCCTGTAATTATCTCAGAAGCATTTATGGCAGCAGCTATACCCTGTGTTCCCGAGCTGGTGGTGTGTACGACTGTTTTCCCTTTCAACCCTTTTTTTGGAAGCTGTGAGGGAGAATTGCCAAAATCAAAACCCGTGGGTTTTATCTCGTTTCGCTCTCCCATCAGTATATATCCGTTGTGTTGCTCCTTTAACCTGAATGCCTCATCGATTAGGGCCACCGGTATAATACGTTCTGCACCTGAATCATAAACATAACATGCTGTTGAAAAAGCACGGAACACATCAATTATTACTGCAAGGCCTTTCGCCTGTCTTGCTCCTTCAAGTAAATGCAATATCTCTATATTCACCACTGCCTTTATACTGAAACTTTCAGAAATGTAAATTCAATCCATCGCTATTACTGCTCTGGCATGAAACATTCCTTTTAAATGTCGGACGTAAAAACAAACCATGAAGGTAGTTAAAATGAGGAGGATTTATAGCATAGGGCAGATTAAATTGACATGAAAAAATTAAATAAGCAATTCGCTGGGTGCCCGTGCTTCATTTCTTTCCAGGAAAGGATTTGCTCAATAAACCTGGTAGTAAAACCGGAATTAAGATAATCTGTATAACAGGCCATTTAGTACTTAAATACCGTTTTTTAGTTCTTCTGCCCTGTAGAAAACAATTCTGATTTATGCTGAATCAATGAAACAACAGATTTTCAATATTTCCAAATATTGTATTAAATTAAGAAATTTTTATTTTTTTGGGAAGTACTATATTCCCATTTAATGACCTTTTTAAAGAAATTTCAATTAGTTTTTTCTAATCCTGATAAAGTGTCCAATAAAACAAATTCGCTTCTTATATGTTTCAATTTCATTATGGTACGACATTTGTGAGTAAAATAAACGTTATTACCCGTTTAACACTAAAGAATAAAAATTATGGAAGAAAAGCGACCTCATCAAATTATTATTACAACAAGTAATAAAGATGAAAAGCAGAAGTTTCCGCTAAAACTTCTGGTTTCACTGGCAGCCGGGGCAATTACAGGCGTAGCGGCTATTTTAGGATTATTTTGGGGAATAGAAGTTTTGCTTGGTTTTTAAAAATCTTTTTAGCATCATCTCACTCCACATGTTCAGATCAGGAATAAGTTAGATATAGAACAAAATGTTATCTGATAAACCCAAGATTGAATTAATTGTTACGATAAAAATCCCTTAATGCATTTTGTACTTCAGTGTAAACATCGTCATACCGGTTTTTTCTGAATATTCCATTGTTCAGTCTGTGTAGTTCCTTTTGAAGTTCTTCCATTGAATCGGTAATGGTGGCCCGGAACAAAGCAATGCATTTTGCACAGGTTGAATGCTTCAGTTCATCTGTTTTATAATAAGCACTTTTCAAAAATTTTATTGCCAGCTGGAATTTTTTTTCTTTTTGATACTTCGATGAATTGAGATAATGTTTATGAATGACTGTCAGTTGCCTTTTACAGTTCCGGCCTCCATAAGGACAACCTACAAGTCCTGAATTATCCTGCTCCACATTAAGGTTATCTGTTTCTGTTTTAGGGGATAAAAACAGCCAGTTTCGTTTCATCTTTTGATTTTGGTTAATAGAGTACAAAGTAATACTTTATTTTTCAGATGAAGCACTATTTGAAGAGCTTTTGGTATTTTTTATCAACTAAATTATCAACAAATTTCTTTTGTATCTATTTTTTAGTTTCCCGGTCAGGAAAAAAGTGGGGAAAGTATTCCAAATAAGAAAAGTTTTAACAATGAATGGTTTATAAAGTTTCCATATCATCAGGAATATCGTTATGAATCATTCAAAATCTTTTCAATTTTTTTAAGTTCTTCTGAATTAAACTCTTTCTTTTTCAGCATTTCCACATTATCATCGATTTGCTGAACCGAACTGGCTCCTATTAAGACTGAAGTTACTCTTTTATCTTTTAACACCCATGCCAGCGCCATTTGTGCCAGGGATTGTTCTCTGGCATGTGCAATTTCATTTAATGCAATTACTTTGTCATGTACACCCTCAACATCTACTTTTGTAAGGAATACTTCGCGTGTAGCCCGAGACCCTTCAGGTATTCCTTTCAAGTATTTATCTGAAAGAAGTCCCTGTGCAAGTGGTGAAAAAGGAATGCAACCAATACCTTCCTCTTCTAAAACATCAAGAAGTTCATCTTCCACCCATCGCTGAAACATAGAGTAACGAGGTTGATTAATTAAACAGGGAGTTCCCAGTT
>JBEPWX010000551.1:0-2581 GCA_041642235.1 Mariniphaga sp. | reverse complement strand
CCGATACATTCTTCTCCATCTTTTAATATCCAACGACAGGCATCTCCATCCTTAAATTTGGCATTTCTATCAGGCTGGAATATAGCTTCAACCTGCTTATGTATTATAGGAATATAATTCGAATCATTTAAGTACAACTTCTCCGGAACTTCATGAAACAATCGGATTGTTTCCTTGCCGGAGACTTCAATTAGTTCCATTTCCAGGCAGAATTTAAAAAATTAATCGAAAATAAGGATTTTACCTGTAGCAGAAAAATGAAAAGTACCGGAAATAATTTTTTGCCTGAATCTTCGATGCAATAAAAAACACTGCTTTTTGCACATAATAACTAAACAGCGTTTGATTTAACTGCCATTGCTTCCAGGAATTCCTGCTTTAATGAATCAAATGTTTCTTTAACAGAAATAATTTTTGAAGTTTTCCATGCATTCGATCCTGCAAAAGCATAGCCATTAAAAAAATTTCCTCTCATTGCACTTATGAGTGCTGCAAATATACAATAGGGCGTTTTTTCAATATTACAGGTTTTCAAACATTTATACGGACATTTTACCGGTTTTTTTTCACCCCTGTTTATCTTATCGATAAATTCATTCCTGATGGCCCTCCCAGGCATCCCTACCGGACTTTGAATTATCTCAATATCACTTTCAACAGAATTTATATAAGCTTGTTTGAATTTATCGGATGCATCGCATTCATGTGTTGTCACAAAGCGTGTTCCAAGCTGTACTCCTGACGCTCCCAAATCCATAATCTTTTTAATATCAGCTCCGGAATATATTCCACCGGCTGCAATTACAGGAATGGCAACATTGAATTTCTCCTCAAATGGCCTTACATGGTTTATAACATCCGGAACAAGTTTTTCCAACTCAAATTCCGGATCGTTCAGTTGTTCGCGTTTAAAACCAAGATGTCCTCCTGCCTTGGGACCTTCAACAACTATGGCATCAGGCAGGTAATCATATGCATCCTTCCATTTTTTACAAATCAGCTGAGCTGCTCTACCTGAAGAAACAATGGGCACCAGTTTTGTTTTTGATTCACTGGTAAGAAAAGAAGGCAAATTAAGTGGCAGGCCTGCACCCGAAAAAATAACATCTGCTTTTTCAGCAATTGATGTTTTCACCAAATCTGAAAAATTAGTGAGGGCAACCATAATATTTACACCAATTATCCCACTCGTTTTTTCACGTGTTGTTTGTATTTCCTTTTTTAGTGCCCTGATATTGGCACCTATAAAATCCCGTGCATAATCTTTATCAAACATTCCTATGCCTACAGCCGATATTACACCTACTCCTCCTTCATTGGCAACAGCTGAAGCCAATCCCGAAAGCGAAATACCAATACCCATTCCTCCCTGTATAACAGGAATATTTACGGTTAAGTCTCCAATTTTAAATGCTTTCATACAATATAGTAAACAATAATTATCTGCAAAGATACTTTAATTCTATAATTAAAAATGAAATAGCGAATTTTTCATATTAAAATAAAATACCTTTTTATCTGAAAAAAATTGACTGAAGTATTGACATGGAAGGTATTAATGACTAATTTGCATATCGTAAACTACAAAATAAGAATTATGACAAAAAAAATTTTACCTTTTTTCATTGCGATTTTAATTGCTTATTCCGCAGAAGCACAGAACACTACCTTTATCGAAGAAGATAAAGTTTTAAATGTTGGGCTGGGCATTGGCAGCACTCTTTACTCCGGTAGTGCTTATGGCAGTAGCATCCCACCATTGTCAGCCTCACTTGAGTTTAATGTTGCAGATGAAGTGTTTGATGAAAACAGCTCGATCGGCGTAGGAGGATACCTGGGTTATGCAGGTTATAATTTTTCAGGCTTTAACAGCGATTACAGTTTTTCAAATTTTATCTTAGGTGCCAGAGGTGCATTACATTATCAGTTCATTGAACAACTTGATACCTACGCCGGATTAATGCTTGGATACAATATTGTCAACTGGAATTCAAGTGCAGGCGGATTTGATTTTGGCTCAGCTGCAAGCGGTGGTTTTATTTCATCATTCTATATTGGAGGAAGATACTATTTTAACGAAAATATAGCCGCAATGGTTGAATTAGGCTACGGCATTGCCTATCTTAATTTGGGTGTTGCCTTTAAATTTTGATTCCTTAAATAAAAAATAATTCCATCCTTTTTTCAATAATGATGGAATTATTTTTTTTATTTTTTATTTCTTCTAAAACATTTCCTTTTCCGGGCAATCTTTTGGATTTCCATTCCCGTTAGGAGAGCCTGTAACTTCCCATGTATTTCCTGAAAGCAACAGATCGTCCAGGCACGTTATTTTCCGGGTTTCCTGAACCGCTTTAATTTGACGAACCATTTCTGAATCGTAAACAGGTGACGGCACACTTCGGACAACTCCAAAAGCCACCGGTAAATCAGGCAAGGACATATTGATAAGACTTAAATGAAGCGAAGGATCCTCTTCATATGCATCATGTACAAGCACATCGTCGGGAGTAATTCCATTCTCACCAATTTTCACCGCTTTTAGCCGGCCTTTTTCCAATACAATCCCCTTTTCATTATC
>JBEPWX010000550.1:0-2634 GCA_041642235.1 Mariniphaga sp. | reverse complement strand
TATAGGAAAACCTGCCGACAGGAAAAAATCCAAAACCTTTGTATACCGAATCCATGACAAACCCGATCAGGAAAAACTGGAAGCCTTTAACTCCTTTATCCACCGATTTGGTTATGGCATTCAGCTTAACTCCGCCAATGCTATTTCTACTTCAATGAACAAGCTGCTGGACAATGTGAAAGGCAGAAAAGAACAAAATGTAGTTGAAACACTTGCCATACGCACTATGGCCAAAGCAGCCTATTCTACACGAAACATAGGTCATTACGGGCTGGCCTTCGACCACTACACCCATTTCACTTCACCCATCCGCCGCTATCCCGATATGATGGTTCACCGGCTGTTGGAAAAATATATTGAAAACGGACGGTCAGCCAGCGAACTTAAGTATGAAGACTTGTGTAAACACTCCTCTGAAATGGAAACCCGCGCGGCGAATGCCGAAAGAGCATCCATAAAATATAAACAAGTGGAATTTATGCAGGATCATGTTGGTGAAAGCTACCCTGGTGTAATCTCTGGAATTACCGACTGGGGCATTTATGTTGAGCTTGAAAATAAAATTGAAGGCATGATTCCCATCCGTGAACTGGACGATGACTTCTATATTTTCGATGAAAAAAATTATGCCCTTGTAGGAAAGCATAAAAATAAAAAATATCAGCTTGGTGACGATATCAGAATAAAGATATGGCGTACCAATCTTGAAAAAAAACAACTTGATTTCAGATTGGAAAAAAATGTCGAACAGTGATAATTTTAAAAAAAATCGGTATAATATATTATTTATCAGTGTGTTAAATCCATTAAAACAAAAGTCGCCTTTTTGATTCAAAAAATTTAAAAAGTTCAGCAGGTAAAATATTTAATTATATTTGCTGCTGTTTAATGCAGCAAAAAAGTAAAAATGATGCAGACCAACATTGAAAATGGCACTAAAAGAGACCTGAACAGGGAAAGTATTCTTAAAATTGCACGTGAGATTTTTAGCAAATACGGCTATAAAAAAACAACCCTCGATGATATCGCCAATGCCGTTCGAAAAGGAAAAAGTTCACTTTATTATTATTTTGCCAGCAAGGAAGATTTGTTTCAGGCAGTAATAATGAAAGAAGTTGAAATACTGGCCCATGAACTGGAAATTGTAATCAACCGCAACACCGACCCGGTTGACAAATTGCGCGATTATATACTTACAAAGTTGACCACGTTCCGTAACCTTGCCAATTTTTATCATGCCATAGAAAATGATGTAACGGCTGTTGAATTTATTGAAGAGGTGAAACGCAGGTACGAACAGGATGAAATCAGAATGATAAAAAGAATCCTGATCGAAGGAGTCCGGAAAAATGAATTTGAAATCTATGATTTTAATCTGGCTGCCATTGGGATAACTACTGCCATTAAAGGATTGGAAATGCCACTTACAGCCGGCAATTACGGAAGCGTTAACCTGGAAAGAAGCGTTGACATCATCCTTAAAATAATGTGCTACGGAATAATGAAAAGGTAACCCTCCCCTCCCGGAATACTTTCTTTTTATATGGAAATAAAAGCATTCCTTTCAATTGCCGGGCAATTTTGCTTGATAAATAAGAGATTTATATATTGGTCCTGATAAGGGTCGTAAAAGAAGTTTCAAGACATCTGCATATTAACCTGAGATTGCTATACCGCCAGCTGGTCGGAGCACAATTGACGAAGATCTCTTTTGGGGGGTAAAAAAAGAAAGGCCGGTTCAACAACCGACCTTTTCTCTATCAACCTAAACCTAAACTAAACCAAAAACCAAACCATCTGTGTGATGTGAGTTAATCAAGTATCTATCTAAACGCAATTGAAGTAAAAAGGTTTATAAAAAACGAAAAAAAATGAACTAATTTGAAATAAAAATTTTTCATCACTGAATATCAGTAGTTTATAAAATTAAAAAAATATTTTTATCCCTTTACTTCCCGGGTTCCTTCAGCTACCATGTCTTACAATCTTTTACGATACCGGCATCGGTCTTTATTCACTCTGCCGAATCTTGTCCGGGGGCACCCGAACCAGGTGCATGGGCATAGTGATGGAAGAGAACGTATACCATGGTAGTACCATCGATGTAAATTTACTTTGCTGTGGCAGCACCTGATTTTCATTATTTGAAACTGAGTAACATACGAGATAATGCAACTTTCCATTACTTAAATCCGTTAATTCATTCTTTTTCTATAACAATAGAATACGGAAAGCTGGCCTCTGCTCCTTTCATCACTGCTGCCACTTTTTATCTGCCGGCCCAAAGGATTTGACTTTGCAAGTCAAAGATTTACACACTCAAACCGGCTTCCAGCCTACAACCACATTGCGCTTATTTAATCGAAAAACCAACACCGGCAAAATCCCTTCTTCTTTACACCAGAACAGTAGAAAATTGCCACACAACCAGGTGGAAGCCAGATATGTTCCCAATCCTGCCCAGCTGCGTTAAATAACTAAAAACCAGCAAGTATAGAATAAATATTATTTTTACTCATAGTTACAATCCGGTAATGGCACGGTTTTATAATTAATAGTAACTACGAACAGCTTACTTTTCTTTACCTGAATCCGAACAGTTAAAAAAAATTATCGTTTAACACTAAAATTCAC
>JBEPWX010000549.1:0-2645 GCA_041642235.1 Mariniphaga sp. | reverse complement strand
TCGATCTGGATGTAATTTATGTGAATCCTATGTTTCTTAAATCGGCTGTTATAGGTGGGTTGATTATGGGTGCAGGATTTATAATCGGAGGATTTTGTCCTGGCACCAGTGTTTGTGCTCTGGCTATTGGTAAACTCGATGCCCTGGTATTTATTATTGGTGCTGTTCTTGGTGTATGGGTGTTTATTGAATCATTTCCATTGCTTGAGGGTATTTATACTGCCAATAACATGGGGCAGATAAGGATTTCGGATTATTTAGGCATGTCGGGAATTACATTTGGGTTTATACTTGCTCTTGTGGCCGTAAGTGCTTTTGTGGCAACATGGTACATCGAAAATAAGATCAATAACCGGAAGCCGGAGATAAGTACATCGATGAGGAACAAGTATGCTCTTTCGGCTGCTGCTTTGTTTATTGTGCTTGCTGTAGTTGCATTCCTGCCGGGTAAAAAAGAAATCATAAACAGTCGGATTGCAGAAGCCAAACGTCAGCAGACTTGTGTTTTTAAGGAAATTCCGGCAGATAAACTGGCTTATGAAATTGTGAACAACTATTACGAACTGAATATTATTGATGTTCGCACACCGGAAGAATTTGAAGCATTTCATCTGCCTCTGGCCATTAACATACCATTTGAAAAGATTATGGACCGTCAATATGAACCACTCTTCAGGCAACGGCTGAAATCAAATGTTTTTTATGCTGACAGCGATACGTTGGTAAGAATGGCATGTCTAAAGGCTAAATACATTGGTAAATCAGAAAATATGATTCTAAAAGAAAGTGCACAGGAATTTAAACAAATGTTTTACAATACAGAAACCCCACCTGCAGGAGCTTCTAAATCCCAGCTTCAGACTTACCAGTTCCGCAGCACAACAGCTCAGCAAATGGATAACCTGGTAAATGCCCTTAAAAATATTGGTGCCCCGGTGAAGCGGGAGGTAGTATCAATTAAGGGAGGTTGCTGAGAAAATATATATAAATAAAGCTGCCAAAAGGTTCGTCCTTGGGCAGCTTTTTATTTCTTTTTGGGTATTTTTGTAATAAATAAAGAACTAATATGTCAAAAATACTGGTAATCGACGATGAACGAAGTATCCGAAATACGTTAAAAGATATTCTGGAATACGAAAAATATGAAGTGGATTTGGCTGAAGACGGTAAGAAAGGTCTTGAAATGGTTAAGCAAACGGAATACGATATTATCCTTTGTGACATTAAAATGCCTGGAATGGACGGAATTGAAGTACTGGTTCATTTAAACTCATTGGCCCCCGATACCCCTGTGGTTATGATTTCGGGACATGGAAACATTGACACAGCAGTGGAATCCATTAAGAAAGGGGCTTATGATTTCATTGAAAAACCACTGGACCTTAACAGGCTGCTTATAACAATCCGCAATGCCATGGATAAGTTAACCCTGGTAAATGAAACTAAAATTCTGAAAAAGAAAGTCAGCAAAAAATATGAAATAATTGGTGAATCACCTGCTATTAAGAAAGTTATAGAAATGGCCGATCGTGTGGCTCCTACTGATGCACGAATATTAATCACAGGTCCTAACGGTACCGGCAAAGAACTGGTTGCACGGCGTATTCATGATAACAGTAACCGGGCTTCACAACAATTTGTTGAAGTTAATTGTGCGGCAATACCCTCCGAATTAATTGAAAGTGAATTGTTTGGGCATGAAAAAGGATCGTTTACCTCAGCTGTGAAACAACGGAAAGGAAAATTTGAACAAGCCAGTGGAGGTACACTTTTTCTTGATGAAATTGGTGATATGAGCTTATCGGCACAGGCTAAGGTTTTAAGAGCTCTTCAGGAAAATATTATTTCCAGGGTTGGCGGGGATAAACCCATTAAGGTGGATGTAAGGGTTGTTGCTGCAACAAACAAAAATATTTCTGAAGAAATTGAAAATGGCCGGTTTAGGGAAGATTTATATCACCGGCTAAGCGTTATTTTAATTAATGTTCCTTCTCTTAATGAACGGCTTGATGATATACCCTTGCTCGCCAGTCATTTTATCAGCCAGATTTGCGATGAATATGGAATGCCGGAAAAAATTATTACTGAGGATGCCATAGCCGAACTTCAGAAAATTACATGGACAGGGAACGTCAGGGAATTTCGTAATGTCATTGAACGTCTGATAATCTTGTGCGATCAAAAAATTACAGGAGAGGATGTTCAGAAATTTGCTGCACCGATAAAATAATTACTCGGGTGGTTCCCATTCTTCATTTTTATCTTGGATGTATGTTTCGATGTGCCTGTCGTATTTTACCTCATAAATATCTTTGATGGTAACAATGATTCCGGTTTCAAGTACTCCGCCAAATCCTTCGTTCATGGCAGTACCAAAAGTTTTCATTGAAGGCGAGAGATTCATGTAGGCATTAATCAATGGCGGTACATTTTCACCATAATGTCTTACTTTTTGAACTAAAATACGGTAATCTTCCCTGTAATTTGTGCCCGTAAAAATTGCCTTCATTTCATCCATATTATAGTCAAATTCTACGGGCCTTTTCGGGTAAACCAGATTGCTTTTGTCTCGAAAATATTTTAGGAAAAAATATTGAATCAGGTTTCTGGCTTCGTTATGAAAATGGGAATACATGGTTACCTTT
>JBEPWX010000548.1:0-2668 GCA_041642235.1 Mariniphaga sp. | reverse complement strand
CCCCAGTACATGACGAGGAACAAAGGTTATACCGGCACCAGACACCAAAGCTCTTTTTATGAATCCTCTTCTTGATGTTGATTTATTAGTATTCATTGTCTTATGTTTGATTTCTTAGTCATCGAATATCATCTTTTTTTTATAAATATTCCCAAAGATAATATTTACTTATAAAAAAAATACAAAACTTGAATGACTTGATTCCTATGCAACTTTTAGCAGATTTCTTATCCCATTATAATTGAATTATAATCAATCCATTTGTACTGCAAAGAAATGAAGTTCATTGAAGATAAATTTGAATCACCGGGCACTAGCCATTTTTAGCAGCCATTTCAGATATTGGGAGGCAGTAACTGACTGATTTTTTTCAATTTCATTTTCAAGTACATGTATAACTTTATCCCTTTCGGAAAATGAAGCACCAGGAGCAGTTGATTTATTAACAATATTAAAAAGCACCTGTTTAGCACCAGAATGCGCCATAATATTTGAACCGGAATACATACTTGTCAGTCGGCCAATCATGTTTGGTCCCAGATTTTCTGCAGCTGTCCATGCTTGTTTTCTCACACGTGCATCATTATCATAAAAACCTGCTGCTACATAATCCACGTCAGAGTCCATATCATAAACAGAGATATTGCGAAAATAGGCGTATTCACCTTCCTTGCTGTGGTTCGACTGGAAACCTATTGCACCATAAAGGTGTTTATCCTGCATACCAGGAACTGTATCAATATTGGCTAGTGTGGTAACTTGTCCGTCAACCGAAACGGTAATAATTTTCCTGTCGCATTTAATTTCCATTTTATGCCATATCCCGGTTGTTTCATCAGGACGGTTTGAAACGGCTACATGGCCATAAATGGATCCGGTACAATGCAAATCATCACGATATGGTGTCCAGGGTGCAAGCAGTTGAATTTCAACTCCTGTTCTCCATGGATCCTTAGGATCACACCGAATTAATACTCCGCTGTTTCCTACTTCTGAAAGCAGGTAATCAAATCTTAAAATATAATTCCCAAAATACTCATCCGTAAAAATATCGCTTCCATTATGAGGAACAGCAACCATAATGCCATCTTCAACATCAAACCCCGCTACTTCTCCAGGCATTTGCCAGCCTGAAAGATCTTTCCCATTAAAAAGTGATTGAAAATAGTTGTTGCTTTGGGTAAAGCCTGAAAAAGATATCCCAAGCCATGCTAAACAAATTATAAAAGTTTTCATTAGTCAAGGTTTTTATTAATTAATAAACCGGAAGTTTCCAGGGCGAGCGGTATTCCCTTGATAAAAGAAAATTCGCTGCCGGATCATCTGCAAACAGCTCTTTACTGCTGTCCCATTTTAATTTTCGTTTCAACCTGAATGAAATCAGGGCAAGATGCATTGGAAGAGTCATTTCACGGGCATAGGCCAGATTGCTCTCAGGCTGCATCCGGGATTTTACTGCATCCAAAAAGTTACGTTGATGACCAGGTGAACGGGGAAGTGATTTTGAGACCTCAGGTAAATCATCTACAGTTTCATTACCAATCTGTATTGAACATTTTTCATAATCGCAGGTTAATGTACCTTTTTCACCTTCAAAACAGGCTCCTATATGCATTTTATCGGCTCCTGGTATATCAGGAGGCGTTGTGGTCCAGAACACATCCATATCCCTGAATTTAAAATCTGCTTCAATCCATTTGGGTGTATCTGCAATGCCATCATCAGGAGCCTCACCTCTTGCCTCAACACTTATCAAATCTGTTGGATGAACCGACATATACACAACATCTGCTATATGACACCAGAAATCACCGAATACACCCCCCGAGTAATCGAAGAAACTACGGAAACTGCCATGGCATTTTACTGGCGTATATTCCGACCAGGGAGCGGGGCCTAACCACATATTCCAGTCAAGATTCTCAGGTGGCGCTTCAAAAGGAGGAAACCCCATTCCTCTGGTGCCACCGGTTTTCCAAATTCTAACAGTTTTTATTTTCCCCAACGCTCCGGACTGAATAATTTCAGCTACACGATGATAGTTTTCACCGGCATGGATTTGAGTACCTAACTGGAAAATGCGACGGTGTTGATTAAGCGCTTTTAGCATTACCTGTCCCTCCTTTACTGAATATGACAAAGGTTTTTCACCATATACGTCTTTTCCCGATTCAAAGGCCATAATGGCTATCAATGCATGCCAGTGGTCCGGAGTAGCACAGGTAACTACGTCTATATCTTTTCTGTCGATAATGTACCTGAAATCAGAATATACATCCGGTTTTGCTGTCTGATTATACGAAGCAAGCAGTTTCTGGGCATTACCAAGCCGATTTTTATCAACATCACATAAGGCAACGGTTTCCACATCATTAAATTCTGAAAACCATCGGATATGAGAACCTCCCATACCACCCGTTCCAATATGTGCTACTCTTATTTTATCGCTGGGTGCAACTTTTATAACTGCACCTGATAATAATGGAATACCTAATATCCCGATGCCAGTTGTTTTTAAAAACTTTCTGCGGGGAATTTGAAATTCATTCATCTGTTGATTAATTTATTGGTTTATATTCATGCTGCTGTTAAATCATAAGTAACAGCTTATAAAAACATTGCATACCTGTAAAGATATTAAAACTATTTAAATTTTTTCAGAGATTCT
>JBEPWX010000547.1:0-2682 GCA_041642235.1 Mariniphaga sp. | reverse complement strand
TTTTGCCCGAGCCGGTAACCCCCAGCAAGGTTTGTGCAATGTCATCGCGTTTGATGCCTTCAATAAGTTGTTTGATGGCTTCCGGCTGGTCACCCGTTGGTTTAAATGCCGATGTTAGTTTGAAATCCATATCAACTGCTTCTAATGCAAAAAATAATCCATCCCTGTTATTTCTCCAAAGAAAGATAGCAAGAAACCGGAAAATGATCCGATAATTCAAATCTTTCGGTTTCATAACCATAGGAGGTAAAAACAGGGTCGTAAAGGATGTAATCAATTCTTAAAAACGGTATCCTGCCCGAAAATGTTTTGCCGATGCCGCTTCCGCTTTGTACGAAGGCATCTTCCAGGCCTTCAGAGACTTTTTTGTAGGCGTATGAAACCGGGGTATCGTTAAAATCTCCGCAGATAATTACCGGGTAGGGGCATTTGTTTAATTCCTCATCCAGCAACTCCACCTGCAATGCTCTTCTTTTAAACGCCTTCCTGAGTTTGCTCAATACCCGGAAAGATTTCTGCCGTATTTCTTCGCCCTTGATGTTTCCTTTTACCATTTCATAGTCGGAAGGATTCAGATATACCGATTCAAGATGTATGTTATACACCCGGAAGGTATCGCTGTCTTTCACCAGGTCGTTGTATATACCGAAGTTTCTGGTTGAATCGTGCCTGAGTATGCCTTTGCCTGCACTTTTGTATTTGCTGAAAATAACCATGCCAATGATTTTCTTTGCATAAGGATTATAATAGCTTTCGAAATAGTAATTATCGGCATTGAGTTTATTTTTCAGCGTCTGCAAGGGATAGTAATAATTATCTCCGGTACTGGTATATTCCTGAAGGCAAATCACATCGGGGTTCTCGCTGGCAATATATTCATAGATCCTGTTTGTGTTTGCATCAAATTGCTGATTGGTGGCGGTAAGGCTGTGCACATTAAAAGAAAAAACCTTCAGGGTTTTATCAAAACTGTCTCCCGGAAGTCCCTTACCACTCAGCTGGAAATAATCTCCGATAAAATTATAACCGGCAAGGATGGCTACCAGTGAAAAAAGGAAAAGCCATTTTTTCCGGAATATCCAAATGATGATAAAAAACAAATTGGCCAGAAACAGGATGGGGTAAGCAAGTCCGAACAGGGCCGGTACAAATGACACTTCAGGGCTGATGTAAAAGCCCAGGTAAGCCATCAGTATAGCGGCTGCAAAGATCAGGTTAATGAACAGCAACAGCCGCGAAAAAAAACCGGCCTTTTTATTTGTAGTGGCCTGTCTCACCGGTTTTTGCTTTCCTTAAACAGAAATTCCTTTTCTTCACGGCTCAGGCTGTCATAACCCGAACGCGATATTTTTTCAAGTATGACATCAATCCGTTCTTGTCTTTTCTGTTTTTTCAGGTTGTAATCCTCATCTTTCATGGGACGCTCACCACGGTAGTTTTTTGTTTCATATTTATCGGTCTTACCGGATGTGAACAAAGAACCGAACCACTTGCTCCAGTTAATATTGGGAAAGAGTTTCGACATATCGTATCCTTTCTGAAAAAGATAAATGTATGAAAAGCCCCATAGTGCACCTCCGAGATGGGCAATATGTCCTCCCGGATTACCGCGTTGAATGCTAAGTATATCAATAACAACCAATACAATGGCCAGTACTTTCAGCTTAACCCTGCCGAAGAGGAACAGTACCACCGTGTAATTGGGCACATAGGTTGAAATAGCAACAAGCACGGCCAGAACCGAAGCCGAGGCGCCAAGGGCAATGGATAAGGGAACGTATTCCCTGAAAACCGGAAACGCATTAAAGGATACAATGTAAAGAAATGCTCCTGCTATACCACCCCATATATAAACCGACAGCAGCTTTTTTTCACTGAGATACTCCATAAATATCCTGCCACCAAAATACAGCACGAACATATTGAAGAACAAATGAAAGAATCCCTCCTGCAGAAACATATAGGTAAAAATGGTCCAGGGCCGTGTCAGCAGGCTTCCCAGGTCTGCCGGAACAGCAAACCAGTAAACCACCGGCGATATGCCCATGTACTGAGTGTAATCCGCCTGAAAAAGCCAAAGGAACAGATTGATGACATTGACCACCAAAAAGACAGCAATATTAATAATGATCAGATTGGACAGTATGCTCCTCTGCTTAAAAAAACTCTTTACCTCATCCAGCGGGTTTCTTTGATAGTAGTTCATTACAGTACCAGGATTAATGTCGTTTCCAGTATTTGATCAGAAAAAACCCAAAAATCATACCACCTAAATGTGCGAAATGGGCCACGTTGTCTCCGGGATTATTGGCAATACCGGAATAAAGCTCGATGGCACCGTAAATCATTACAAAATACTTTGCCTTTACGGGGATGGCAAAATAGACATAAATCAGCGCGTTGGGAAACAACATTCCGAAGGCCAGCAAAATTCCGAAAACCGCTCCCGATGCTCCGACCACAACGGCAGAATTAAGGAAGTCAGCCTTGTATTCGTGGATGAAATTTATTCCAACCTGCAAGGCTTTTGAAGGGTTCGAGTCGATCAGTGCGTTATATCTGCGGGCAAATTCCTGGTAGCTGTTTTGAATATCATAAGAGGTGACCTTGAAATTTTCCGAATTGATAAAAGCCATCAAGCTCTCATTGGAAGGATTCTGTACCACATAATCAATGCTTTGC
>JBEPWX010000546.1:0-2693 GCA_041642235.1 Mariniphaga sp. | reverse complement strand
TGGGGCAGTTACCAAAATTGAGTAATCCATCTTTTCATAAAATCCCCCCTCAAACAATATGGCAGCTTCATAAATCACATAAGTATATGTCTTCTTCAATTTCATCCACTTGTAAAATTCTTTTCTTACCACCGGATGTACCAGTTCGTTTACCTTTACCCGTAGATGGTTGTTTTGGAAAATTAATTGTGCAAGCAACTGTCGGTTAAGTTGGCCCTCGGAGGTATATACACTTTCCCCGAAAAGGTTGATCATGGCAGTTTTTATTTCGCTGTTCGAATTCATAAGATGCCTGGCTTCAATATCCGCTTCAAACACAGGGATTCCCAGCAAGCCAAAAACCTTGCAAACAGTTGTTTTGCCACTTCCTATGCCTCCCGTAATTCCAATAACTATTGCCATGGCAACATCTTTTTATTTATTCAGCCTCAATTAAAAATTCAACCGATGCAGGTGTAACTTTAACCAGCTGAATGAACATGGGGTCCGACTCAACTTGTACTTCAAGTGTTTCTCTTTTAACGGAAACCTGGTTGTAATCAACTGTTGCTGTAAAATCGGTCGCTGAAACAAGTTCATAATTGCTTAATCCTACCATAAATGATATTGTTACCTGCGGTGGGAAAAGTTTAATTTGCACATCATCAGGCATGTTTATAACCTGAATAGGAAGTGTGATTTTTTTTTCGGTAAATTTTTCAACTGGTACATGCAAGATGATTCTTGCAGGGTAGATACTTGTTTTTTCAGGATGTATGATGCGGATCGCCTGTTCTATGCTGGTCTCCAAATCGTTATATGTAACAGGTACGGTGGATAATGCTTTTAAAGTATCAATAAGTCCGGCCGGACCTGCTATTTCTACGCTATCGGGTTTTAATTCCACCACTCCGTTAAGGTTGAACTGAGGTTTGAAATTTAGGGTAATATTTGGTTTTACCGGTACCAATTTGGATTCAAGACTATCGAACCTGATAGAAATAGTCCTGGGGGAAACATCAGAAATTGACAGTTCATTGCTTATCTGGTTGCCTATTCCCCGTATCAGGCTTTCGCTGGTTATCTGAATCCTGTTTCGGGTGCTATCTATGTCCTGACTAAAAGCAGTTAAATCAAGTAGTAAAGGTGAAAAGGAAAATGCCAGCTTATGACGGAGCAGCGTGAATCCATGTGCCTGCACTCTTAAGTCCAGTTTCGAAGGGGGAGAATTTGACAAAAAAAGGTTATCCGGTGGATTCACATACTTAACATTGTAGGAGAGAGTAGTAGTGTAATTTTTGCTTAATGCATCCAGGAACCATAATGAAGTAGCTATTACTAAACATACGGAAAACACAAATATCCGTCTGTCATTTCTTAATTTATCCAGCCGGAGATAATTTGTAATCTTCGAAATTTTATTGTTCATCTTCATTCTAAAGCCACAAAATTAATCATTCATTTTTCATGTAGGCTTTTTTTTAATTTGAATTAAATTGCAGAAGCACTTTTTATTCCATCAAAGCTATTTGAATGCTAAACTTATGATAATTTCTGAATATGAAAAAGTATTTTCTTCAGCAGCCTGAAGCTTTAATTTTTCCGGCAGTGATTTTTAAGCTTCGAATAGTACTGCTCCTATACAAAAAATGGTATTTTTGTTTTTAAACCTTACAAAAAGCATTAAATATGAAAATTTCTGTTGTAGGTACAGGATATGTTGGTTTGGTATCAGGTACATGTTTTGCCGAAACGGGTGTTGATGTTATATGTGTTGATGTAGATGAAGAAAAAGTGAAATTGCTTAACAACAGGCAAATTCCCATTTATGAACCGGGGCTGGAAGATATATTTAATCAAAATATTGATAAAGGAAGGCTGACTTTTACAACTGACTTAGGCAGCAGCCTTGAAAATACAGTGGCTGTTTTTATTGCTGTTGGTACGCCACCCGACGAGGATGGCAGTGCTGATTTAAAATACGTACTCGCTGTTGCGCATGAAATTGGGAGGCATATGGACCATTACATGGTTGTTGCCACTAAAAGTACAGTTCCGGTAGGCACATCGGAAAAAGTAAAAGATGCAATTCAGTCGGAACTTAAAGCACGGGGAGTGAATATACCCTTCGATGTGGCTTCCAATCCTGAATTTCTGAAGGAAGGTAGTGCGGTTCAGGACTTCCTTAAACCCGACAGGATTGTTATAGGAACCGAATCAGAAAAGGCACAGAAAGTGATGAAGCGTCTGTATAAACCTTTTATTTTGAATGGCCATCCCATTCTGTTAATGGATATCAAATCTGCTGAGATGACTAAATATGCCGCTAATTCAATGCTGGCTACCCGCATCAGCTTTATTAATGAAATGGCTAATTTATGCGAATTGGTTGGAGCAGATATTGATGCTGTTAGGCAGGGAATTGGTTCCGATCCCCGTATTGGAAATAAATTCCTTTATCCGGGCATAGGGTACGGAGGGTCCTGCTTTCCCAAGGATGTCAAGGCTTTGATAAGGATTGCCAATAATAAGGGTTATTCTCCCGATATCCTCAATGCTGTTGAAAAAGTAAATAACCGGCAGAAATCCATCCTCTTCGATAAAATAAAATTGCATTTCAACAGCAATCTGGAAGGGTTGCAGTTTGCCTTCTGGGGACTGGCATTTAAACCCAAAACCGATGATATGCGTGAGGCTCCTTCACTGGTGCTGAT
>JBEPWX010000545.1:0-2711 GCA_041642235.1 Mariniphaga sp. | reverse complement strand
TAAGGACTGGTTCAGCAGATTTACTATCATGGGTAGTTGCTGAATGCACTGCAACAGCAAGGATTAGCCCTAACGTATCAACTACAATGTGCCTCTTCCTGCCTTTTATCTTTTTTCCTCCATCATATCCAATATTATCCTGGCACACGTTGATGGTTTTTATTGACTGGCTGTCAATTATCCCTACTGAAGGGGGTGGCTTTTTTCCTTTTTTTAGCCAAACCCCATAAAATTTCCATTGCCTGAAATAATAATAAAAGGTTTACCATGGGGCGAATTCCTTTGGAACCATCCGCCATTGACAACCTGACTTTGTTATATAAAGTATTCCATTCATTATTTCTCGCAATTTGTGCCTTCGCTTTCTTCCGTTTTCTAGTAAATCTTTTATAACTTGCCACTGGTTATCGGTTAATGTTTTCATATTACACTATTTTGTAGTTATTTTAGCGTAAAGAAAAACATATCAAGTGCAGTTAACTGATAACCATTTATTTAATTCTCAACAGGTGATTGTTAATTGCTACATAAACTTTTTATTTTTATATTTCAAAACAGTCTCTTAGTAATTATATCGAATAATTAAATGGAAAACACTCTACCTTCTTATAGTGATTCAATGATATTATTGGAATCAATGACTCAAAGTATATTGATTACTACTCCGGAACTTGAACCTCCGGGTCCTTACATTATTTATGTAAACAAAGCTTTTGAAAAAATGACAGGTTGGGCCAGAGAGGAACTTATTGGGAAAACTCCAAGAATTTTGCAAGGCCCTAAAACCAATCTGGGTATTTTCAAACATCTGAAAGACATTCTGGACAAAGGTGAAGTGTGGGAAGGAAAAACCATTAATTATAAAAAAGATGGAACTGAGTTTTTTATGGAATGGTCAATTGCTCAGGTATTTAACAAAGATGGAAGAGTTGAAAGTTTAATTGCCGTCCAGTACGACATAACAGAAAAAGTACGGATTGAAAAGCAACTTGAAAAATCGAAGGAAAGAGAGCTAAAACGTGTTGCAGAAATTAAACAAGCTTCTCTGGATCGGGTTCGTGGTGAAATTGCAAGCATGCGTACCAAAGAAGATTTAAACCGAATAACTCCACTAATTTCGAAAGAACTGACTGCCCTGGGAATTCCATTTATACATTGCGGTGTATTTATTATGGACGAAGTCTCTGAATCTATACAAACCTATCTTTCCACAACTGAAGGACGGTCACTTAGCACTTTCAAAATGTCATTTAATGAGGATGGAATTGTTTCGGGAATGGTTAGAAGTTGGAAAGATAATGAAACCTATCGTGAGAGCTGGAATAAAACTCAATTTGTCAGTTTTATGCAAAACCTGATTAAGGAAGAAAAAGTAGATAAACCCGAATCATTTCAGGGTACTTCTGCACCACAATCATTGTATCTGAATTTTGTTCCGTTTAAACAGGGTATGCTTTATATTGGCAATATTTTTCCTTTAAACGATAATGAACTTGAACCTGTAAATTCGCTGGCACAGGCATTCTCAATCGCTTACTTACGTTACGAAGATTTTAACCAGCTGGAAATGGCCAAAAATCAGGTGGAACATGCCTTAGCAGAATTAAAAGCAACACAATCGCAACTTATCCAATCCGAAAAAATGGCTAGTCTTGGCCAACTCACTGCCGGCATTGCCCATGAAATTCAAAACCCGCTCAATTTCGTCAATAACTTCTCGGAATTAAGCAACGAGTTGATGGAAGAAATGAAGGAAGAGCTGGCAGTTGGCAATATGCAGCTGGCAAATGAGATCGTACAAGACATCAAACAAAACCTCGAAAAAATAAACTACCACGGCAAACGAGCGGCTGATATTGTAAAAGGAATGTTACAACACAGCCGAACCAGCAACGGTGTAAAAGAACCCACTGATATCAAAGCACTTGCAGATGAATATTTACGCCTCTCTTACCACGGACTGCGCGCAAAAGACAAATCGTTTAATGCCGATTTCAAAACCGATTTCGATCCTAATCTTCCCAAAATCAACGTCATTCCGCAAGATATTGGCCGGGTTCTGCTGAATCTGATAAACAATGCATTTTACGTAGTTAACGAAAAAACAAAGCTGAATATCGAGGGCTATAAACCGGAAATAACTGTCAGAACTACTTCCTGGAACCCCCCTTCTGGGGGCAGGGGGGCTTCTATTTCGGTTTCTGATAATGGTCCCGGAATCCCCGATTCAATAAAAGACAAAATCTTCCAACCCTTTTTCACCACAAAACCAACCGGGCAGGGAACCGGTTTGGGACTGAGCTTAAGCTACGATATTGTAAAGGCGCATGGCGGGGAGTTGAAGGTGGAAACGGAAGAGGGAAAAGGTTCAGAGTTTATTATTCAGTTGCCTTATCTTTAAATCATGGGAATCATTTAATCCTGAAAATCGAGGTTCAGACAATTTCCTCCCCCTTAAACGTGATTCCCAAAAGCGTAATATCGTCTGACTGGGGCGCGTCGTTTACAAAATCAGTTACATCTGCAAACGATTTTTTTATAATGGTTTCTATTGGGTGGTCCAGGTTTTCATTCAGGAATTTTTCGAATTTTTCTTCTCCGTAAGCTTTTTCTTCCAGGTCAAAAGCTTCAATTACACCATCGGTATAAAGCAAAAGTTGGTTGCCATTTTTAAGTTGTAACTTTTTCGATTGGAATTTGAAATCATCCAA
>JBEPWX010000544.1:0-2715 GCA_041642235.1 Mariniphaga sp. | reverse complement strand
CTTCAAATGGATGGCTGATGATGGTGCTATACGACAAGGCGTTGCCGGATAAACCTTCCTATAAAACACTTCCTCTGGCAATGCGTCTTGGAGAAGATGCCTATGAACACATTATGTTCAGGAATAGCTGGGAGGAAGATGGGACTCTTATTACTTATCTCAGCGGAGATCAATATACCCATCACCAGCATCTTGATAAAGGGCATTTCCTGATCTATAAAAATGGAGCATTAGCAGTTGACGGAGGTGGGTATGGTAGTCCAATGTATGGTGATAACTGGGCAAATTATTCAACAAGAACCCTTGCCCATAATTGTGTCCTTGTTCATGATCCCGTTGTGGAACCATGGGAAGGAACAAGCGGTACTTTGATTTATCCGGATGGGGGACAGCAGATACAGGTCGGAAAACAAAATCATAAAAGCTGGCAGCAATTTATGGACGAAAAGGATGCTGACGGACTTAATACTGCTGATGTTATGGCCTTTGATCACGATCCTCGGTTCAACAGGTATAACTATGTGAAAAGTAATCTTACAAAGGCATATGGGAGTAATGTTAAATGGATGGACCGCCAATTGCTGTACCTTCCGGGGGCGGATTATCTGGTTGTCAAAGATCGTGTTGTTTCCAATAAACCCTTGAATAAATACTGGTTGCTGCATTTTGAAGAGATACCACAAATAAATAATGAATCACCTAAAACAGGTATAACTGATTACAGGGGAGATAGTGAGGTTCGTTCGGTACGCACTGATAAAATGGAAATAGGCGGTAAAACAATGAACTATTCGGGAGCCTTATTCATTAAATCCCTTCTTCCTGAAAAAAGGAAAATTACAGCAATAGGCGGTTCAGGTTATGAGTATTACAACCGGTTTGCCAATAAAAATTTTCCCAATTCCAGACCCTTTAATGCTGTAATTGAACCTGGCAACTGGAGAATGGAAACTGGTACCGTCAATCCTGAGTTGGCAACTGTTTTTTTGCATGCCCTTGAGATAACAGATGCAGATAAAAAGGAAATGGTGGAAACCCAATATATTGAAGCGGATAATAAAAAAATGGACGGTGTTCATTTTTTATCCCTTAAAGACCAGAATTATGTTATTCTTTTTAGTAAAAACAAAGATGATGGAAACGACTCATACCATAATGTCAGCTTTCCGGTGCAGTACAAAATAAAATCTGCTTCGCCTGCTACTCATGTTTTAGCTGAACTGGAGCCTGAAAAGAAAGTTAAAGTATTGGTCAATAATGAAATATTAGGTACCTATACTACGACACAGGCAGGAATAGTATCTTTTGATGATGAATATTCAGGTGATAGAACTATTCTGATTGAAGAGGAATAGATTGTGATGCAGGAAATGATAATCGCATTTATAAATAATTAGCATGAAAATTATCTTTACGTTTATAACCCTTATTGTTTTTCTCCCGATTTGTACTATGGCAACTATATGGAATGTGGGTCCCACCCGGCAGTATACCAGGCCCAGCCAGGTTTCGGGGCTTGTGAATGATGGAGATACAGTTGAAATTGATGAAGGAATGTATGTAAGGGATGTTGTCAGGTGGACTAAAAATAACTTGCTTCTGAGAGGAACAGGTGAAGGAGCACATCTTAATGCAGACCAAACCGCTTATGGACGCAAAGCCATCTGGGTAATATCAGGCAATAATACAACAGTTGAAAATATTGAATTCTCTAATTGCAAGGATCCCAGCAAACGCGATGAAAACTGGGCAGGAATCCGTCAGGAGGGGGTAGGTTTGAATGTAAGAAACTGTTATTTTCATAACAATGATAATGGTATATTAGGTGGGGGAGGAGCTGAAAGTGAGATAATTATCGAATATTCAGAATTTGCCTATAACGGATTTGGAGATGGTTATTCCCATAACCTGTATATCGGGAATATAAAAAGCCTTACATTTTCCTATAACTATTCGCATCATGCTAAAGTAGGACATGAACTGAAAAGCAGGGCCATGCGTAATTACATTCTGTATAACCGTATAGGAAATGAATCGGATGGAACAGCAAGCAGGGAAATTGACCTTCCTAACGGAGGATTGGCCATAATAATGGGAAATCAGATACAGCAGGGAGTGAACTCTTCCAATTCAGGAATGATTGGTTATGGGCTTGAAGGATTATCAAACCCTGTATCCCATAAACTTTACCTGGTTAATAACACAATAGTGAATGCTATGCAGGGGCGGGGATTATTTATTGATATTAAACCAGGAACTGAGCTATATCATGCTGGTAATAACCTGTTTGCAGGATATGGTGAAACCCTTAGAGGAAGTGCTGATGTAGTGGAAACTAAGAATAATAAAGTTTTTCCTGATATTGCAGCAGCAGGATTCGTAGATTTCAAAGAATACAATTACCATTTGGTTCCATCCTCTGCTGTTATTGATTATGGTGCCTCTTCAGGAAAGACAAGCGAAGGATTTGAGCTGACACCTGTTTATGAATATGTACATCCTAAAAGCAAAAAACTGCGAAACATTAACAATGCTATTGATGCAGGTGCATACGAATACAATCCATTGGTGAATTCGAAAAGGATTAAAAAAGAACCATCTTCTTCAGATATTAATATTCATGCCTATCCAAATCCATTTAAAAACCAGCTAAGGTTTCAGATTGAATCAAAAATTTCAGGAAATGGCGTTTTAACCCTCTACAACCTCTCAGGT
>JBEPWX010000543.1:2300-2721 GCA_041642235.1 Mariniphaga sp. | reverse complement strand
ATCCAAATACTTGAACGATTTGTTATCAACAAAATGATTGTAATTTATTAACAATCAAGTATTTAATTATATTTTGTCATGTACTAAGTAAGTTTCTATAAAAAACCTGTTTGTATTTCGTATTATTTTCTCATTGAAGATGTTCATTCATAACAACCAGATATTTTTTTTTAAATTTGATTATTTAAATCAACAACCATGAGAAACTGTACTGCCGAAAAACAAAATGAAGATTATTTTTTTAAAACACAAGTATTTAATAAACGCTTCCAAATAGTTTTTATAATTCTGTTTCACTGCGTGATGTTTTGTACGGGGCAGGTTTCTGTCAAAGGCAGAAAAAGCATCCCTGTAATTACTGAACCGGTTCTGTTTAATACCCCGCAGGCAGATGAAATTTTAAAAAACATTCAGATATTTC
>JBEPWX010000543.1:0-2290 GCA_041642235.1 Mariniphaga sp. | reverse complement strand
AGGCAGCGCATACAATGAGGATATTTCCAAAAGGCCGGTAGCGTCCAATTCATCAGCAATTATTGAAGGAATGACATCACGAAAAGCTTTAGGTTACAACCTGGATATGGGATATGTAATTGTACCACCCAACCAAAGCAAAGTTGATGTCCGGATTTATCTTTATTCTGATGAATCCGACCCGGGACCTTACCCGATTCCTGATAATGCTCCGATTGAGGGATGGCCGTTTCCCAGTTATGGCGATGAATCGAAAAAGGCAATTCCCCTCGATAAAATTCAAAAAGAGGGTAAAGGTGATCGTCATGTTTTAGTACTGGATCCTTATGATAATAAGCTTTACGAGTTTTTTGCAGTCTATAAAACCGACTCGGGATGGAGAGCAGCCCAAGCAACTATTTTTGACATAACATCAAATGAGATGCGGCCGCAAGGATGGACCTCTTCCGATGCAGCAGGGCTCTCAGTATTTGCTGCCACAGTCAGGTATCCGGATGTACTGGATGGAATGGTGCCACATGTAATCCGGGTTACTGCCAGGAAAACCCAAAATGCATATGTTTATCCGGCCCGACATGCTGCCAGCAAACTTGAAGACAGCAACCTGCCAAGAATGGGTGAACGATTCCGGCTGAAAGAATCAATAGACATTTCAAATTTTTCTCCTCATGCAAAAGCCATTGCAAAAGGGATGAAAAAATATGGACTGATCGTTGCCGATAACGGAATGGACTGGTTGATATCAATTGCTCCCGATGAACGCTTCAAAGGTCTCGATGATTTGAGAAAACTGAAACCAGATGATTTCGAGGTAATAAAAACATCAGAAAACAAGAAGTAATTATATTCAAAGATTGAGCTTTGAATTCATCTATAAATCAACAGGAAACATTCCTTCACCAAAGCAAATCCACCTGCTCTTAAAATTTGGGCTTAGAAAACTATAAAACAGGAAATTGAAATTCAGATAAAAATACTATGATTGAGCTTTAATTTCCCTCACAAATACTTAATTACCTGTACGATATCTGCAAATCATGCCAGTATGCCTGACGCATTACTTTATCTGCAACAGGTGGTCTGTAATGTGACTTCTCATAATAGTTTGAAAAATCTTCAGTAATTGAATTAATCCCGGAAAAATCATATACATTCGAAGAACCAAATAACCCTTTTAGGTAAGTCAAATCCTCTTTTGCAAGAAACTCCTGATTGTACAAGGGACTAATTATAATCCGGTATTCAGTATTATGCTTTCGTAATACTTGCGCCATTTCTTCGAGCATCACCTTTTGGGGTTGCATAATAGTAGCCGGTGAATAGGTTTCTTCCTGATTTCTTTCAAAAAACTCTTCCATTCTCTCATCTGTATAGTACCTATTGTTTTTAATCAGGCTGTCGTAATAGTAAAACGTAAGTTCATTTGTGACAGGGTCATAGGCAAAAGGGCGGCTTTCTATTAAACGTTTTCGAAACATATAGCGTTTTAATTTTCCTGATATTTTATAATCAAGATAACCATACAAAAAAAGAATATTTAAAAAACCTTTAACATTAGCTACATGAAAATCAAAGCTGTTTTCATAATCTACCAATTGTGGTGAAAGCATTCCCAAATGTCCTTTTTTAGGTTCAACCGCGCTAAGAATACTATGGTCAAGAATAATTAGCGCATTTTTTATTTCTACATCCTTCCTGTCCAGGTAAAGTACCCTTTTATGCATGGCATAGAGGGTTTCACCTCCAGCATCGAAATGATATGCTGGTTCCTTCCCAATATAATCCTGCCAGTCAGAAATCCGGTAAAACCAAGCTCTGGAATTACCAAAAATAAATGAATTAAATTTTTCTTCGTTATATCGGTTATCAAAATTTGCTGTAGCCACATAATCGGTATTAAGAAATACGGTACCATTTTCCTTCCTGTCAAAATAAGAATCATATTGATACAGCACTTTAAATGGATCAAACACAAAGTAAAGGGCTATGATTATTATAAATGGCAAAGAAAACAGCCCAATCTTAATAACAAATTTCCTCATTGCTATCAATATTAATGGTTAAAACTTGTTTCTTAGCATACCCCCACCAGCTGCCTATGAAACCAGCAAACAATAAGCATGAATAGCCATTTACCAACTTCAGCTTTTTATTATATTCCTTACACCAGAAAATTATCTCCGATGAAAAAATTAAAAATAG
The DNA here is from genome assembly GCA_041642235.1 of Mariniphaga sp. Classification (GTDB taxonomy): domain Bacteria; phylum Bacteroidota; class Bacteroidia; order Bacteroidales; family Prolixibacteraceae; genus Mariniphaga. Next base: position 88 of record JBEPWX010000543.1, on the reverse strand, counting down.
TATTGATTCAATATACATTTTTCTTTGTGTGTTTAAAAAAGTTTAACGCAACGGTGTGTGCAAATGTTTATTGGGAAAAAATCTTTTT
>JBEPWX010000542.1:0-2759 GCA_041642235.1 Mariniphaga sp. | reverse complement strand
GTTCTGAAGACCAGGTGATAACCGACATGGTTTTTAGCAACAACATACCAGTGCAGGTTGTTACTCTGGATACCGGCCGCATGTTTGAAGAAACATATAAGGTTTTTCGCAGTACAATGGAGAAATATGGAAAAAAAATACAGGTATATTTTCCTGCAGCTTCTGACGTTGAGGAATTGATGTCTAAAAAAGGTCCGTTCAGTTTTTATGAATCGGTGGAAAATCGCAAAGAATGTTGTTTCATACGTAAAGTATTGCCGTTAAAGCGAGCCCTTAAAGAACAAGCTATATGGATTACTGGGTTACGTGCAAATCAATCGGCTAATCGCGGTAATCTTCATGAATTTGAATGGGACGAAGGTAACCAAATCGTAAAGTTTAATCCTTTAATTGACTGGACACTTGAGCAGGTAAAGGAGTACGTTAAAGAAAATCACATTCCCTACAATATATTGCATGACAAGGGATTTGTAAGTATAGGTTGTGAGCCCTGCACACGGGCTGTTAAACCTGGTGAAGATTTTCGCGCCGGACGTTGGTGGTGGGAACATAATACAGGAAAAGAATGTGGACTACATGAATAGTAAATTTTACCAGTTTGAAATGCTGTCCGGTTTTATATCCGATAATTCTGTTGTTTCCTCCAGGTACTGATTTAATTCCATTGAGGCACTCTTCAGTGCTTTTTCTACAGTTCTTAATAGTAACGGGATTTGTTTGGTTTGCTTATTTTCGGCCAAATTCTGAATCTGCTTTAAAATTTTTCCTGTTTCGTCCATCATGAAGATTAATACGGAAGATTTAGCTGTATGTGCTTCTTTCGCCAGATTATCAATTTCATTTTTTGACAGGAATTTATTCATGTTGAATATAAATTCCGGAATCTGACTCAGAAATATTCCGATTAATTCTTTTTGAAATTGTATGTCACCCCCTGATATTTCTTCAAGGTAGGTAAGTTTAATGGTTTCGAATCGGTTGTTCATTATCTTACGAGAATAGGCCTGCAAGTTAATGAAATATTTGAATCTACAAATTGTTTAAACGATGATATAATTCATATACATAAAAATGCTGAATTTATTAGCTTTGTATGTTTAAATTAAAAAATAATGAAGTTAACTGCATTAAATAAAGTTCATAAAGATGCCGGTGCCAAAATGCTGGAATTTGCTGGTTATGAAATGCCAATTGAATACAGTGGCATTAAGGATGAGCATCTGGCGGTACGGAATGGAGTAGGGGTTTTCGATGTTTCACATATGGGAGAATTTTGGGTTACAGGGCCAAATGCAATTGACCTGGTAAAAAAAGTTTCCTCTAATGACCCATCCAGTTTACGTTCGGGGCAGGCTCAATATACATGTTTTCCCAATGGAAGGGGAGGGATTGTTGATGATTTGCTTGTTTATTGTTTTGATCCCGAAAGATACCTTATGGTTGTTAATGCTTCCAATATTCAAAAAGATTTTGAATGGGTAAACTCCCAAAACATTATGGGTGCTCAACTTGAAAATATTTCAGATAGTATCAGTCAGCTGGCAGTTCAGGGACCTCAAGCAGTTAAAACCCTGCAAAAACTGACGGATATAAATCTTCATGAAATCAGATTTTACAATTTTACAACAAGCAGATTTGCGGGCCTTAATGATGTCATTATTTCTGCAACAGGTTATACTGGTGCCGGAGGTTTTGAATTGTACTGCAAAAATGAAGATGCAGTTATGTTGTGGAATGCTGTTTTTGAAGCCGGAGCAGAATTTGGCATTAAACCTATTGGATTGGGAGCCCGCGATACCCTTCGCCTTGAAATGGGTTATTGCCTGTATGGAAATGATATAGATGACACAACTTCGCCTATAGAAGCCGGACTTGGATGGATAACCAAATTTAATAACGGGCGTAAATTTATCGACCGTGATTTTTTAATAATGCAGAAAAATGAAGGAATTACCCGTAAACTCAGAGGATTTATTTTGTTGGAAAAAGGTATTCCCAGACATGGTTATGAACTAACCGATTCAAATGGACACGTTATAGGTAAAGTTACATCAGGAACCATGTCGCCTGTGCTTGAAAAAGGTATTGGACTCGGTTATATAGCCCGGGAATATGCCACTACAGGGACTCATATTTACGTGAAAATAAGAAATAAAAACATTGCTGCTGAAATCGTAAAACTGCCTTTTATTTAAATTTGCTGTAAATCTTGCTGTTTTTTTATTAAAAAAAGAAAATCTTTTTAAGAATCAAATAAATTTGTGATATATGGGTATAGTAGGGGAGCAAAATGAATTGGTTTATCATATAATTTCGGTTTCTGTAATTTGTAATTAACGAGATTAATTTTTTATTTTTTTAATACATATTCATCTGCAAGTAGCCTTTATTTGAAGCGAGAGTCGTATTTTAATGGTTTATTATTAATTCACCTAAAAAGTAGTTTGGAATGAAGAAACACAATTTTTACGCAGGACCTTCAATTCTGCCCGAGTTTACAAAAGAAAAAACGGCTGAGGCTGTAATCAATTTTGCTGGTACCGGTCTATCTGTGATGGAAGTTTCGCACAGGAGTAAGGAATATGTTGCAGTGATGGAAGAGGCCAGAAGTTTGGTGAAAGAGTTACTTCAATTACCCGAAGGTTATTCTGTGCTTTTTCTTCAGGGAGGTGCCAGCCTGCAGTTTTTGATGGCTCCTTATAATTTGATGGGAAAGAAAGCAGCATATCTGAATACAGGTTCGTGGGCTTCCAAGGCCA
>JBEPWX010000541.1:0-2761 GCA_041642235.1 Mariniphaga sp. | reverse complement strand
TGTAGCAACTTCACTTTCAAGGTGTTTTTACTTACCCCCTGGCCGACTGAAGTCGTCCTTGTCCCCCTCGCTGAGGGGGACAAACGTTCTAATTGACTTAGCTGCAAAAAAAGGATTTGGTAATCGCAGCTGCCAAAATCTGTAGCTCCGAAAGAGTGCAAGCAACAGCATCGTGAAACCTGAAACCTGCAACTTTCACCACGCAACATCCACCCACACCATGCGATGATCGGATCCTTCGCGGTCGGTGGCGAGGTAAGCCATTGAACTGGATGGCGCCGGCCGGAAAACGCCGCTTTTCACCGGCTGTCAATGGCCGTCGGGATGAAATTGCTGACTTTTGGTTATTGTTTTTTAATCAGCACAATAGCTAAAAGCAATGCCCGTTCGATTAAACTGTGCCTGATAATCCGTTCGTTGTCTGAAGGTAAATATTCCCCGACTGGCCCGAGGCCGTCAATTATTGGAATATCTTTCTTAATGTGACATATATCTGCTGAACTCCAGCGGTGCTCTTTGGTAATGCGCACATCTATTTGTTTGGCCAAATCAACAATACCTTCAAAATAGTTTTGAGATTTTTCTGATACCAGCAACGCAGGACGTTTTAATCCTCCCTCTATTTTTACCTGATAAATTTTGCTTCTTTTCTGGGACGTCAGAATCTTTTTGATTTTTTTCTCAATTTCATTCAATACCTCCGGTGAATTATACCGGACACTAATACCTGCAATACCGTAGGCGTACATTTTAAAGATGTTGCTCTTAAACTCAATATTGAATGGCGCAATAATATTATTGCTGTCATTTTGTGAAATATCAGTAATCGATGCCAGTGTTCTGTTAAAATTCAATGCCGTGTTCGAAACATTTTCGGGATTATCCTTTTTCAACATTTTTGTTTCAAGGTGATACAATGCGGCTCCGGAGCGGGATAAAACCAGTCCCCCTTCTTTAGAAGAGCCGCTCAACGCCAACACGGTTTTGGCATTTTCGGCCTTTTGCTGGATAATTGATTTTGAATACCTGCCATCAATAGACGAATCGGTGATAAGCAGAACGCCTATATTTACTTTTTTAAGATTCCTGGAAAACTTTAATGCCTGCAGCGCAGATATCAATATGGCAATACCTCCTTTGTTTTCCCATATACCTGTTCCTTCAAGGTATTGCTCCTGTTCATTAAAGTTTTCATGCTGAGCCAGTTTAACCCGGTTATCCAAAGGCTGAATTATCAGAAAGTCTACTTCCTGATTCAAAGAATTGGAAAAATACAATATATTGCCTACCTCAAGTTGCGGATAAATTTCCTGAATAAAACCAAGCTGGCTCAATTCAGCGCTAATTATACCGGAGCAATAGTTAACACCTTCAACGTTTCTTACATAAGTGTCTGCATCAATTAACTTCTTTAAAAACTTTTCTGTGCGTTGTTGCCTGGTTTTTATAAACGTACGCATCCGGGATGTTTGACTGGTTCCCGGAGTGGATTTAATGTTTCCAGGCTGGGGAATGGTATTCGTAAAATAGCGTACCGAAGCTACATCCAGCATTTTATTCACCAACGCTTCAAAATCGTATCCGGCAACTTTGGCTGCTGCTGTATAAGAGCCGGATTCACCAAGGCTGGCCATCGAATTAATCTCCAGCAGATAAATATTATCGTTTTCGTCTAACCGAATATCGACACGGGCAAAATCTCTCAGATTCAATGATTTTAATGCTTTAATACTGATTTTTTGCATATTCTCAGTCAGCTCCTCCGATATATGTGCCGGACAAACTTTTCTTTTCGGTGTGAGTTGTTTGTCATCTACTGTTTGAATAGCATCCGGATTCCCGTCCAGGTCAATTTCGAGAACCGGAAATGACTCTACGGGCGAGTTGCCAATGAGGCCAACGCAAAACTCCCGCCCACGAATAAATTGCTCAACCAATGCCTGTTGTCCGAATTCTGTAACAATAAAATTGACAGCTTCCTGCAAATCCTCCTGATTGTAAACTACTTTCAATCCAAAAGATACGCTTTCCATCTTCGGCTTTACAATTACCGGATATTTAACGGAGGACATGTCTTCAAGATGATTACTAAATACCCGGAAATCAGGGGTGGGTAATCCATTGTTTTTCCAGATAATTTTGGTTAAAACCTTGTCGAGCGCTAAAGCATGGCCTGAAGGAGATGAACCAACATAAGGAAGTCCAAGCATTTCCAGCAAACTCGGAATATGCGTATAGCGACTTTCACCCTGGATGCCATAAGCCATATTAAATATCATTCCCATTTGTTCGCCTTTATTCACCCTGGGCATGAAATTCTCGAGTCTTTCGATAATTTGCTTGTTACCATCCAACACAGCTACATTGTGACCTGCTTTTTCAAGACTTTCAGCGACTCTTTTAACGGTCTTTTCATTGTAGAACTCTTTGTTCTGCATTCCAAAGATGTTGATTACTCCGCTGATATCTTTATTATATATTAAGGCAACTTTCATACTATTAAAATTGTTTGTTTTTAAAGGTATAGTATGGAACTCGCATGCCCCGAAGCTTCGGGGTTAATCATACACTTGGGTGTTCCGCCGACTGGCGGATTACATGCTCGTTTCATTTTAAATAATCTTACAAATCTTTAAAAAGTTTTTAACCAAATGCAATCCATCCTCTCCCGATACTTCAGGGTGAGACTGGAAACCATAAATGGGTTTTGTTTTATGTTTTATAATTTCATTTGAGCATGTTTCGGAAGCAGCAAGGCTTT
>JBEPWX010000540.1:0-2764 GCA_041642235.1 Mariniphaga sp. | reverse complement strand
TGGTTCTTCCCAGGTGCCTTCACCGGTTAATCGTTCATTTGTTCCGGTTTTTAAATTCCGTAAGGCCAGGTCGCCGGTTTCCCAATCCACAAATGAAAGGTACTTTCCGTCGTGAGTTATAGTTCCGGTATCATCCACTTTTTCATCGTTCCAAACCTGTTTAATGGTAATTCCTTCCGGCTCTTTTTCAGATGTATTGTTTTGAGCCAATTTTTCCAACGGTAAAAAATCTTCCACAAACCAAAATTCTTTTTCACCTCCTTTGATACCGCCAAAAACAAATTTCTTCCCGTCGGGAGACCAGTCGAGGTGATGTATTTTTACATCCACTAATCCGGTTTCAATATCTTCTATTTTACCGTCTTCAATATCTACTACCTTAATGACTTTTCCTTCCAGATCATTAAAAGCTATTTTCTTGCTATCAGGCGACCATGCCATTTCGATATTCACATTAGTACCTGGAACTTCGTATTTTTTTGATATTTTTTCTTTATGAATATCATAAACATTAAGCATATTAAGTTTTGTTTGAGGTGGACCTTTTTCCCGACTCATCCATGCGAGCATTTTTCCATCAGACGACCAAATCAATGAATTTACCCATTTCCCGGCTTCATCAACAATTAATTTCAGGTTGTCACCAGAAGCATCAATGGTATATATTGCAGCATGCCCATACGGATCCATGTCTCCTTTTTTTAGTTTTGTCCTTACGAAAGCCACTTTTTCCCCGTCAGGTGACCAACAAGGTGAACCATCAGCATAATCTCCTTCTTGATGGGTTAATTGTTTAACATAGCTGCCATCCAATGCAATTTTCCAAATTTTAGCTTTTGGCCAACTGGATCTGATATCTGTTGAATCTTCAGTTGAATATGCTGCAGATAAAAGCATTTTACCATCAGGAGAAATTCGGTTGCCACTCTGAAATGGTAATTGCTTTGCCTTTCTTTGAGATGGTTTAAATACTACTTCTCCTTCACCACCATCAGATGAAACACATGAAAGGTACCATTTGCGATGCTGGTAAATACCTTCTGTCGGTTTAGTAATGTAGTAAAGTTTTTTATTGTCCTTAGACCATCTTGGTTGTAAAGCATAGGTATTTTGTAAAATTTTTGCTGCCTGTCCACCTTCCTTTGGTAATGTATATAGCGCAAAATCTTGCTTTTTTACCATTAAAGCTCCTATTTTATTTCCCGGTGTCCACCCAGCCAATAAACTTATTTCTTCAATACCTTCAGGAACTTGAATAGAAACAGGCTGTTTTTCTTCACTGTTTTTCTTTGATAAGGGAGCAATAAAGATTTGCTTACTTTTTGTTATATCATGATAAGCAATCATATTTCCATCAGGTGACCAAATAGGGCTGCTTGCTTTTTCAGCATCTGCAACTTTACGTGGAGTTCCTCCTTCGGAAGGAACAATGTATAAATCCAAATCACCTTCACCTCGTCCAACTCCTTTGTCTTCTACAAATGCAATAAATTTACCATCAGGTGAATAAATTGGTTCGCGAGCATTTAATTCTGTTAATTTTTGGGACTTTCCTCCTTTGGTTGGTATTTTGAAAATATGTTGCTCATTATTATCAACCGAAGAGAAAGCAAGTTCCTTACCTTTTGGCGATAATCCAATATGATAATTAATTACACGAGCAGATCGATAGTTTTCAATTATTTCCCGGGGATTACCTCCTACAGAAGGAATAATATAGATTTTTTGATTCTCTGTACTGTCTTTAAAATTAGGATATTCATTAAATGCAATCCATTCACCATCTCTCGACCACGATAAGCCTGTCCATTCAACTTCCACGCCTTCAGTATTTATTTGAACTGGGGCACCTGGAATGTTTGTTCCGAGTTTGCTTGAAAGCGGCATTTTCCATAGCTTTTTATCTGATACCAATGCCAGTTCTTTGCCATCGGGCGAAAGTGCCACTGACCATGATAACTCTGTGGGTATGTCGATTTTTGTCCATTTGGGTTGCAACGGAATTTGTTCCGCTTTTTCTTCAGCCAGAATCAACCTCGAAAGTCGTTCCCTCGCAATTGCCACTTCATTTTTCTGGGCCGGGTAATTATTCACCAGTTTTTGATACGCTCTGGTTGCCTCGTTTTTCCCCAGTTTCTCATAACAGAGGCCAACATGAAGCAATGCTTTTGCCTGCAAGGCATCGTCTGCTTCAGAATCTTCCACAATGGAATTGAAAATTTCGATGGCTTCAGGAAGGTTTCCTTCGCCTTCTTCTTTCATAATTCCTTTTTGAAATAACTGCTCTGTGCTTTGAGCATTTGCAGGAAGTGTTGCTGTAACTAAAAATACAGCGGTTAACAAGGTAGTGATGATTCGTGTTTTCATTTTATGATCCTCCGAATTAATTTGAATTACGTAATCAAAATTACTTCGTTACACGAGGCTCATTGTCATGCGAATGTAGGAGTTTTGTAAAAGTTGTGTCACGGGTAATTTATCTGCCACACAGGCGGATAAAATCCGTCCAGCTCCAAAGAATCCATTTTTTCTTTGAACTGCGATTGCAGGTTATTGACCAGTTGATCAGAAGCATGCGTTACATAGATTTTAGAATAATTTTTATCATCAATTTTTTCCTGTACATTTTGGATATCGGGGGAAGCACGCAGGATATCGATGCTGTCGGAACTGCACTCATGCAGGATAACCATAAAATTTGCAATGGCAATTCTGTTGTCGCTGGGCATGGTATAATCGGTTATCAGCAACGGCTTTTCCGCCT
>JBEPWX010000539.1:0-2766 GCA_041642235.1 Mariniphaga sp. | reverse complement strand
AAAAAGATGCTACTGTAAAATAATGTTCAAAAATCAAATAATTTCCTGTATTGGAATTTGAATTCGGGAATCATAATTTTTTAATTTGTCTATAATAATACTGCCGAATCATAACCTTAAAAAAAAACATTTCTTATAGAGAAAAAACCAGGAATAAATCTCTGCAAAGATTATTGTCGGCCTGCAGGGGCTCGAACCCTGGACCCGCTGATTAAGAGTCAGCTGCTCTGCCAACTGAGCTACAAGCCGGATTAGACAAAGTTAAACAATCAATAGAAATATTAAAAGAAGATTACAATTTTATTGTTACCGGTTTACTAAGCATACTTTCATTATTCAACCGGTTAAGTACCGAAATTTTTACGTTGTATTTTTCCCGTTTTAAATTTATCCTTTCAAACTTGAACTTGTTCTCATCCTTACCAACGATAACAAAGATATTTTCCGGATTATCGGGATTTAGCGGATGTCCTTTTTTATATAAATAGATAATATATCCTCTGGGGTTCTCCAGTTCATTGTTGGACTTTCCAATTTTCCACCGAATGGTTCTGCCCCTTTTCCTGATGCGTTTTACCGGTTGCGGAGACTGGTTTCCCAGCCATGGCATGGGAGGAACAAGGGCAGGAAGTTTGTAAAGATTAAGCATCAGACTATCCTGAAATCCTTGCAGATCACGATTGAAATGCTTACTGCTGTAGAAGGCAGCACCTCCAATTCCCTTTACTTCCCTGAGAAGCTTAATCTGACGGGGAAGCTCTCCGGGATTTCTCCATTCTTTTACATTAGATTGCCGGTCGTATTTATAAAGTCCCAACCCAATATACATGCCTCTGCCGTATGTATGATTCTGCCACCAATAGGCCAGAGTTTTGAAATCGGCTGCCGGATGGCCTATCTGCCAGTAAAGCTGGGGCAAGGTATAATCAATCCATCCATTTTCCTGCCATTTTATTATGTTGGCATACAAATGATCGTAATTGGTGGCTCCTGCCCTGGTATTCGATCCCAACGGGTCGTCCTTGCTGTTACGCCAAACGCCAAACGGGCTGATACCAAATTTCACCCAGGGTTTAACTGCCTTTATCGTATCGTTGAGCATTTTAATGATAATATCGACATTCTCACGACGCCAGTCTGTTTTATTTTCGGAAAAATAACCTCGGTTATAGCGGGCAAATGATATTGAATCGGGAAAATCTTCTGCAAGCGGATATGGATAAAAATAATCGTCGAAATGAATGGCATCTACATCGTAGCGGGTTACAATATCTTTCACTACATGAGCTACAAACTCCCGTGTTTGTGGCAGTCCAGGATCGAAATAAAGGCTATTGCCGTATTTCACTATCCATTCCGGATTTCTGAAGGCTATATGATTTGCAGCAAGAGGATGGTTTTGATTCAGTGCTACCCGGAATGGGTTAAGCCAGGCATGCAACTCCATGCTCCGCTTATGTGCTTCTTCAATCCAGAACTGCAATGGATCGTAAAACGGATCAGGTGCCTTTCCCGGAATACCCGTAAGATATCCCGACCAGGGTTCCAGTTTCGAGGGATAAAATGTATCAGATGAAGGACGTATCTGTAGAATAACTGCATTCATTCCCATTCTGTGGTGCATATCCAGGATATGTATAATTTCATCCTGCTGCTGCCTGGTAGTAAGTCCCGGCTGAGAAGGCCAGTCGATGTTGGCAACGGTAGCTACCCAAACGGCACGGAACTCAAATTTTGGAGAAATTGACTGAGAATGAACGGAAAAAATGGATGCAAACAAAAATGCCGCTAAAAAAAAATACTTCATAATCTTCATAAGCTTTTACATGCGAAGCAAAGATATTGAATTTGCTGAATTCACCCAGATTTATGATAAAACAGAAAATATTCCCACTTTTGAAATACTACTTTTGAAATTCATACTTTTGAGAAATTTTAAGTTTATGCTTCTCAAAAAAAATAAAATTTTTCGAACAAAAATAATTCCTTTAAAAAAAGGAATGTTTAATACCATCTTCAATTCAAATATGAAATCCTGCAATACTACAATATGATACTTATAGCTGACAGCGGCTCTACCAAAACAGGTTGGTGTTATTCGGACGGAACAGTACAGGAACAGTTTACCACCAGCGGAGCAAATCCTTTTTTTAGGAGTACGGATGATCTTATAAAAGAATGGAAGACCAGCCCGGTTAACCAGTTGAAGGGGAATATATCGCACGCATTTTTCTATGCTGCCGGAGTGGTAAATTCAGAAAAAGCAGAGATAATTAAGCAGGCATTGGAGTTTTTTTTCCCGGAAGCAAAAGTCTGGATTAAAACCGACCTTTTGGCTGCTGCACATGCAACATTGGGCAACCGCGAAGGAATCGCCTGTATCCTTGGCACCGGTTCCAACTCATGCCGGTACAACGGCACAGAAATTACGGCTCACGTTCCTCCATTGGGTTTTATCCTTGGCGATGAAGGAAGCGGCGCTGTTATAGGCCGTCAACTCATTGGGGATTACCTGAAAAAAATAATGCCTGCAGAAATCAGGCAACTTTTTCAAAACAGCTATCAAATAGAATACGGGGATTTTCTGGACAGGGTATACAGGCATGAAAGGCCAAATATGTTTCTGGCAGGCTTTATGCTTTTCCTGAAGGAAAACATCCAATATGAATACTGTTCACTCCTGGTGAAAAATGCCTTTGATTTGTTCATTACACGAAACGTAGCACAATATAAGGAGTACGAAAGGTTACCTGTAGGTATTGCAGG
>JBEPWX010000538.1:0-2775 GCA_041642235.1 Mariniphaga sp. | reverse complement strand
AGGAAACTTGGTTATGATAGGTATATTATCAATCATACCTTCTCGTTTTGCCAAAGCAATTACCGGATGTCCATATTTCTGCAGCAGTTTTGCTGCTGCATTTGAGTAGCGTTCGGGCTTTGGACTCGCTCCTATAACAAGTGTCGGTTTTGTGGGATGGGTCATAATCATTGAATTTTTTCAAGCAATACTACCGCCTGAGCAGAAATTCCCTCCTCCCGTCCTTCGAAACCAAGGCGTTCAGTTGTAGTTGCCTTTACAGAAATTTGCTCAGTTGTAATTTTAAGTACCTGCGCTATTGATTTTTTCATTTCAGGAATAAATGGTTTTAATTTTGGCTGCTGTGCACTTATGGTAGAGTCTATGTTTACAATTTGATATCCCTGACTGTTAATGAGCTTATTTGTTTCGGCTAATAGTATTTTGCTGTCGATATTTTTAAACTTTTCAGAAGTGTCAGGAAAATGCTGACCTATATCTCCAAGACTGAGGGCGCCGAGCAGAGCATCGCATATAGCATGAATAACAACATCTCCATCGGAGTGAGCAATAGTGCCTCTAATGAATGGTATCAAAATGCCTCCTAACCAGAGTGTTTCACCCTCAGCCAGCCGATGAACATCATATCCCTGCCCTATTCTGTACATTTTTTAGCGTTGGTTTCCGAAAGCTTCCACATCGAATGAAAGTGTAAATCGCAGGGTGTTTTCCAGAGGATGATTTTGTTGTGTAGGCAGCAGATAAGAGAAGTCAAGGGCAAAAACATTCATTCTGAAGCCGGCACCAGCAGTAATAAATTTCCGGTTTCCCTTATTTTCGTGTTCCCAAAAATAACCTGCACGTAAAGCAAATTGTTTGTTATACCAATATTCAACCCCAACAGAAAGATTAATTTCCTGCAATTCTTCTTTAGCTCCTCCGGGAGCATCGTTAAAGGATGAAAAGATACCTGCAACTACCGATTTGTCAGAACCGAAAAAATCCTGAATTAATTCACCTTCCTGAAATGAGGTGGTATCTTTTGGAGGGGTTGGAACCAATAATTTGTTGGCTTCCACAGCAAAAGTAAATGAATTATATTCGTCAAGTTCAGTTGTATATGCTGCTCCAAGCTTCATCATAATTGGTATGAAATATTGTTCTTCTCCCTCAGTATATGAAATTTTGGCACCTATGTTTTGAATATTTATACCAGCGGAAAACAGATTGTCTTTTCTGTTTGCCCTGAATTCATTGTAATAATAAAATGCAACATCGGCTGCATAGGAATTACCTGCATTTGTTTCAACCCCGTTAACCGGTTGTCCGCTATAAATATCTGAACGGATATAACGTACGGCAACTGATCCTGAGAACACATCAGACAGCAGCCTGGAATACCCTATATCTAATGCAAATTCATTAGGATTTACAGTTCTTATAAGTTCCCCTACATCATCCCTGAAAATTATATCGCCAAGAGAAAAATAGCGCAATGAACTGCTTATGGTTTGCACCTCGTCAATTTTTTTATATCCTACCAGGTATGCCAGATTCATATCATCCACCAGATTACGTAACCATGGAGAGTAGGAGAGGCTGACCCCCATATCACTATCCATAAATGCATATTTAGCCGGGTTCCAGTGTTGTGAGCTTAAGTCGGGTGTGGTACCCACCCCGGCATCACCCATACCTCCGGCCCTGGAATCAGGGGTTATTGACAGAAATGGTACTGCTGTGGTAATGGTATTGGCTCCAGTTGTTGTAGCCTGGCCCTTTACAAATTCTGTAGTTGTAATAATAAGTGCTAAAACAAAAAACAAACGGACTAAATTATTCATAACCTTTATTAAAAATGAGCGTTGCAAATATACAAATTGTAGTTAAGGCCACAATTCGTCTAATTTTAGAGAACGGACTGATTTGAGAAAAAGTACACCTTGGTAAAAAAATTAATGTGCAACAATAATTTTACCCGTACCGGATGCGATTGTTCTGTCCGAATTTTGTACTGTTATCCTGTAGGGATATATCCCGCCATGCAGCTGGATACCTGCTTCAGTTAAATCCCACCGTACAGGATTGCTTATCCTGCCATTTGATCCTACCTGGGTAGTAAAATAATCCACACGGGTTCCGTTTTGGTTAAATATTTCATACATTGCTTCGAAGGTAGCATCTGACTGGTTGTGCTCAAATGTAAAGAATGTATAGTTCTTCATTGGATTAGGATAATTGGAGGCATTCGTAACTAAAAATTCCCCTGTGACCTCAAAATCAATTTCTGCTTCAGAAGAATTATTGGCCACATCCCATGCTTTTAATCTTAAGGTATGTTTTCCAACAGGTAAATTTCGTAGTGGGAACCTGATGCTACCGCTTTTATAATCTCCTTCAGTGGTTTGGTAATAATTGTTTAAAATCATGGAGTTTGAAAAATCATTATTGAGAACAGCTGTAATGTCATGTCCGATGCCTGAACCAACCATGTTTATTCCGTTTTCATCGGAAATAAATGCCAATAAAGTTGGATTTTTACTGACTTTCCCTCCTGAAACAAATTCAGGAGAGTCGAGGAAAAGTTCAATTTGCGGCCCCTGATTATCTGTAATGCCTGAGCCGGAAGCACCTATGATGAAATTTTCAAAAACTCCATGGGCATCAAGTTCTCCATTATCGGCATAATAAACAATTTTCCCTTTACCCGGGAAGTATGAAATATCTTTTGGTACGACAAAACTAAATGAAAATTCTCCATTTTTAACTTCAGTTAATCCCTGGTAAATTATATTT
>JBEPWX010000537.1:0-2792 GCA_041642235.1 Mariniphaga sp. | reverse complement strand
CCACTTATCTATTTTGTATAGCAATGTATTGTTATAAATAACCACGATTGTTCAGCACTAAAGCCATTGTGACCTTTTACCAGAAGAGAATGAGACTATGCTCTGGATACGTAAGCTCATAAGTTTAAATTAAGGGCACGAATGTAAATAAAGTTCAGTAAATAAACAAGAGCAAAATTCCTGTCGCTCCGGCCCTCTCTGCCTGAAGAGGAACAGATGAAGCCTGCTGCATCAGGACAAGGGCGAAAGTTGAAGGTATTTTTCAGCAATTATTGCAAAACCGTGCAGGTGCGCTGAAGCGTCTTTTGACAAAGTAGGGATTCAATAAAATGAACTAATTATCCACCTTGGCAGTTAAATAAGTAGAAATCAACAAGTTTTTGTATGAAGTATTTAGTAAAAATAAACAATGTAAAATCGACCAATGAGCTGGAAGGAGCCTGGAACAACGACGACTATAAGGAATTACTGGTAAGATTTGAGTTCCCCGATGCGGAACAAATCAAAACTACTGAATTGAAGGAATATCTTTTCATGGCCATTTCTGACTATGAACCAAATGAGGCGGCCGCTATTCTGCTTGACTACAAGCTTTCGGATAGTTTAGCCGAAGGCCAGATTGACAATCTTTCGCACGAAATGCTGCGGGTTAAAGTCTCTGAAAATTATACCGATATCCAGCTTCATCGTGATCTGTTCAACATCAATCAGTTACTTTACAAAGCCTACAACGGAAAATTCCCCGATGCCAGGGTAAATATCGTACAATTCGAAATTACAGACGAACACAATGCTCCGGTAGAGATAACAAAGGAAACCGCGTTAAAAGTGTTAAGTCAGGGCCTTTCAGAAAACAATTTAATGAACCGGTTACTGAGCGACCAGCTGGAGGGCAGGGCTCCCTTTCCCGAGGCTGAAGGCATTGTGTGGGACCTGCAAAACAAGGGCAACACTATTTATTCGATGACGATTTCAGAAAAATGGCTTACCAAAAACGATTTTACAAACATGGAATATGAATGTACGGTCCAGCCGTTTGAAGACCAGGATGAAGAAGGATAAGCCACCGGGAGGTGTTGAAAAAAATTATGAGTGTATTAATTTTTTGCGTCTCCACCAGCAAATAACAGCACCAAGGGCGGCATAACCGGCAGATATCAAGAGTATCCAGAACGGGAGCCAGCGATCGCTGCCCGACAAATCAATGGAGCTTCCCCTTGTAAGTTTTATGGCAAATTCTGTGAGAAAAGCAATGGTTGAGACACCAAACACAAAAGCAGCGGCAGACCATGGTTTAGTAGGTTTTAAGAGTGCCAGGATGATAACCACAACCGGAATTCCAAACAATCCTATCAGGGAAGGTAGATCCTGATGCATAAAAAAGCCCGCAAAAATCACCAGTATCGTAAACAGCCCCATAACGGTTATCCACCAGGTGGTGTTTGGTTTGAGGCCTGAATAATCAATATTCTCCTTTGGTTTTTCCAACTGTTCTTTTTTTGTGGGTGCAGCCGCAGGTTTCGGGCTTCTGTCCTTCCTGCTTATCCATGCAGCCACAATGGTTGCTATCCCGGAAATGAATGCCGCTATTACTGTTTCCATAATGCCGTATTTTTTTCAGCTCACTAAAATTACAAAAATCAGGGCGCTGATACATTCAGTTCAAAAATAAGGTTTAAAACAACAACTTCCCAACAGGTTGTGCTTTTTCGCCATTGCCGCACGAAACCTTTCATGTAGTTTGGTAAGTACAACGCAAAATAATCGCACATTAGAGGGAAAGAAATATATTGCTGAAATACCAAAAACAAAAAAGTTCCTGACTTTCAAATCAGAATGCACAATCAATGGCAGAAAATTATATATTTGTTTATAATAACTAATACGACCTGAAAATGTGTAACTAATGTAAATTCGAAAACTTGCTTATAATTTAAATAACAAAAAAAACAACAAGCAAGTGAATCCGCACATTCGTCTGAATTTAATAAATCATCCCGGTTGGATTGAACCGGGCAATTTCTAATCTTAACATTTTAAAGTTATGAAAAAATACGAATGTATTGTATTTCTATCAGCAGTTCGGAAAAATCTGAATTGGAGCAGAATGGATATCAATAATAGCGTGGTGCGAAAAACTGCACTTGATTTCTTAATTGTAGTGGGCTTATTAACACTAATTTCATGCAATTCAGAAAAACATTCGTCCAGTGATTCATCTCTTTTGAAAGTTTCTATAGAGAATCTGGAAGGAGTTAATCAGGAACAATGGTCTGATGTAAAAGAAATAGATGGTAAAAAAGCACGCACACTGCGGAATAGAGCACTGTTTATTTTACCTGCCTGGTGGGGAAACAGCGCCCGTCCCAATGAAGGTGAAGTGTATGTTCTGGAAATAGATTACAAGGATGTGGTTTCCAGTCCTTTTATCGTTTCCTCTTTTGGTAATTGTGAGAACAGTGTGCAGTTTATATCTGCAGAGCACAAAGCAGCTTATGAATCTGAGGTCGGACTGGAAATTAATAATTTGAGTGAGCTTCATCGTATATCCGGCGAACTTACTTCAGAATGGAAAACAGCAAAGATTCCTGTATCCTGGGATTATCTTTATGCCGGAGAAGGAAACCCGGGTGGTATGGGGAAACAAGTATTCAGCATTCATTTAATCGGCGGTGAGGGAAATTTACCGATATCGGAAATGCGTGTTCGGAAAGCAACAAAAGAGGATGAAGTACGGTATAATGATGAAACCCGGGCATGGATAAAAAAAAGTCAGCAGATCGGAAGAGCAC
>JBEPWX010000536.1:0-2800 GCA_041642235.1 Mariniphaga sp. | reverse complement strand
GCAATCACTATGGCAGCTATAAGGCTTATACTTATTCCCCGGAGCAGGCGCCATAAAAAGTATTCGAAATCGGACAGGATATGATATCCGCTGTAATGGTTGTAAAGTAAAATACCCAACTGAATAACTATGGCCAGCCCCATTAGCATCTTTAGTAATCTGCTAAATGAGAACAAACGGTGTATCTTTTTGAAACTCATTGTTGTTTCCCTATTCATCTTCAAAGATAATTTTATATTCTAAAAGTTAACAAGGTATTCTTTCGTTGCAATGCCTCATTCTTTTTAGATTTTCGTGGAGTGTTTGAACTACCAATAGTTCAGGGAATTTAAATGTCGGGCAATGAAAGTCGGTTAAACAGAAACAAACAGGAAGGGATTTTTGCCCTTCCTGTTTGTTTAAACAGGTACTTTGATCAGAACCTTTTGAGGATTCCAAACCTGACGGAGGCATAATTGTGTTTAAACTCTTTTGCCACTCCGTCGAAATCGGTGTTACGGGTAAATGCATTGAATTTCACGCCGGGAGTAAGGCTCCAGTTGTTTCCAAGGCCGATATCAAGTCCACCGGCAAGCTGCCAACCCAGTCCATGCCCGGTGTCATTAAAGACATTGCCATCGTTGTTTTCGGTTTCGATGTGCGCATACAGTCCGCCGGCCCTGAGGTACCAGGATAGGTTAGATTCATAGAAAGGTCTTTTGTACTGAAGACCTAATACATAACCGGTTTCTTCGAAACATACGTCGTCACCTGCAAAGGATTCTTCAGCTCCGAAGTGGTTCCAGCCCTAGCCTCCATAAGCACCCAGATGCTGCATGAACCTGTAATGGAATATTCCCTCGAAGCCAAAGCCCGGATTTAGGGTGGTGCCCCCCAGTTTTTGCGTGGCCATTGAAATACCAGGGCTAAATTCAAAACCGAAACGTTTTTCGTTGTTCTGTGCTCCACTATTCAGATTCAATGCAACAGCCAACATAATTGTTAAAAATACTTTTGTTTTCATGACTTTGATTTTTTTAAAAGAATTATAAATTTTTTCATGAATCAAAAGTAGGGGAGGTGTGACCGGTTAAAAACTAAAAGATGATGAGCCTGCATTTTTTAATGCTGAATATGCATTTCGAGGGGATGAGCATTTTTCAGAGCGTTATTTATTATCTTTCAGGGGCTTTTCTACTGACCCGGAATCTGAACCAGATTAATCCCACGACTATTGCTAATTCCTTTTTTCGATTAATTACATTTTCAACGGTTGTGCAAGATTTCTGGCATGGTTAAAAATTTCAAATAGCAGATTATAATTGGCATAATAAATGACTACTGGTTTTATGAGAATTCTTTACCGGTGACATTAACCGGTGTGCCACCCGAATCAATAATCTGGATTTGTTGCCGTGGGTACACGGGAATAATTTTTCCTTTATATTCCGGCTTATTTAATTCAGCAGTAACTTTTAGTAATAATTCAGTTTTCCATTTTCTACGCTTACGGGCATCAACCAGGTAACGGATTATAACGTTTGTCCATGAATCGCTTGCTGAGATGAATACTTCAGGTATAACAGGCACCTCATCTGTAAAACCTGCCCTTTGAAGAATTTCAGAATAATTTTCAGCAGGTTTTCTCATATAATCACCTATAACTTCGTTGGCAATTTTATTTAATATGTTCATGGTTAATGGAATGTCTGACTCATTGGCTACGGCAATATCCAGTTCATCCCATACAAAAGGGAAATCACCGGTAAGGTTTATAACTGTTCCGGTAAGAATTTCATTGTTTGGAAATGTTACCAGTCGGCCTGTTGGTTGCTCTGCATTCACAAATCCCGGCTGATAAGGTGAACCTATTTCCCACACTGTCGTTGAAAGGAAATCAATTCGGTACACATCACCAAACACATCACCAACTAAAATACGATCGCCTACCTTGTAATAGCTTCGGAAAGCATTCATCAGCCAACCGGTAAAACTTTCAATTGGTGTTTGAAGCGCCCATGAGAGGGCTAACCCTATGAGACCAAAAGATCCAACGAGTGCCCGGATATCACCTACTACCACACTAAACGCAATTCCCACTGCCATAATCCATACAACTATGGAGAAGAGGGTAATTATCCCTTCCCTGTTTTTTACACTCCGGAATAGCCTGTGCAGAATAAATTTCATCAGCCTGACAAGCAGCCATGCAATGATAAGGATACCAATGGCAATTAAAACTTTTGGATAATTAAAAATAAAATTGTTCCACATGTTTTGCAGGGCACCAATGGCTTCTCCAGTTGCCTGTTCTGTTCCTTGTTTTGATGTAATTGTATCGGATTCTGAAATAATAGTTACAGTATCTTTTAATGGAGCTGCTTCCTGTTTCTTAGAAGACAATGATTCTTCAGATGAAAAAAGAAGTAGAATAAAACCTGTAAGAGCAACAGCGAGTATGGAAGCCTGCCTGAATCCTTTTAGCCGGTTTTCGGCTCCTTTGACTACTGAACTTTTGTTAACTTTTTGCCTTTTTCTTTTCCTAAATACACGTTTCTTCGGACCTGAACCTGTAGTTTGTTTTTTCCTTGTGTGAACCGTGCGTTGAGTATACTTATCTTTATTGTTCATTTAAATAGTATCTGGTGGAATTTTATATAAAGAACATATGCAGTTTTTAAAGGTTCAGGAGAGATGAAAAAATGCAATGCTCATTAATTATAAATGAGCAAGGAAAAAAAAAGCCGGTTCGAAAACCGGCATTTAATTATACAACTTGTGAATAGTTTAACATTTCTTATTACCATCACCTCCTACTAGA
>JBEPWX010000535.1:0-2803 GCA_041642235.1 Mariniphaga sp. | reverse complement strand
ATTGTTAGTACTTGCCAGTGAATGTGGACTGAAGGAAGCTATTGGCAGTATGTTTTCTGGTCAGAAAATCAATGCAACTGAAAACCGTGCTGTTCTGCATGTAGCTCTAAGGAACAGGAGCAATTCTCCTATACTGGTTGATGGGGAAGATGTGATGCCTGAGGTTAATGATGTCCTTAACCAGATGAAGGATTTCTCGGATAAGGTAATATCGGGTGAATGGCAAGGATATACCGGGAAGGCGATCACTGATATTGTAAACATAGGCATTGGGGGTTCCGATTTGGGGCCGTTGATGGTTACTGAAGCATTGAAACCGTATAAAAAGAAATACATCAATTTGCATTTTGTATCGAATGTCGATGGCACGCATATATCTGAAACATTAAAAAAGATTAATCCTGAAACATCATTGTTTATAGTTGCTTCCAAAACTTTTACCACACAGGAAACCATGTCTAATGCAAATACGGCAAGGAATTGGTTTTTGGAGGCAGCGAAAGATGAGAAATTTGTCAGAAACCATTTTGTGGCAGTTTCAACCAATAAAAAAGAGGTCGCCCGATTTGGTATCGACACCAAAAATATGTTCCGGTTTTGGGATTGGGTTGGAGGCCGTTATTCGTTATGGTCGGCCATAGGACTTTCCATTGCCTGCGGACTGGGGTTCGAAACTTTTGTTGAACTGCTTGAAGGGGCACATGAAATGGATAATCATTTCCGTGAACAGGATTTTAATCATAATATTCCTGTTATTTTGGCTCTCATTGGAATTTGGTACAACAATTTTTATGGTGCCGAAACGGAAGCTATATTGCCATACGATCAATATATGCACCGGTTTTCAGCATATTTCCAGCAGGGAAATATGGAAAGCAACGGAAAGTACATTGACCGTAGTGGAAATCCTGTAGATTATCAAACTGGTCCAATAATATGGGGTGAACCGGGCACAAACGGGCAGCATGCATTTTACCAGTTGATTCACCAGGGAACAAAATTGATCCCATGCGATTTTATTGCACCTGCCATAAGCCACAATGCAATTGGTGATCATCATCCAAAATTACTGGCTAATTTTTTTGCCCAGACAGAAGCCATGATGGTTGGTAAGACCGAAAAGCAGGTAAGGGATGAATTGCAGGATGCAGGTAAGACAGAAGAAGAAATTTCTACTTTGTTGCCGTATAAGGTTTTCAATGGAAATATTCCTACAAATTCGATTTTAATAAAAAAACTTACGCCTCGTGTATTGGGTTCATTAATTGCCATGTATGAACATAAGATTTTCGTGCAGGGGATTATCTGGAATATTTATAGTTTTGATCAATGGGGTGTGGAATTAGGTAAGCAACTGGCAAAAGCTATTCTTCCTGAACTCGCCGGGGATGGGCCGTCAACCAATCATGATGCTTCAACCAACGGATTGATGAATGCATATAAGCAAATGAAATAGGGACTTTATGTTTTTTTTTGAATTATCCTTTTAAAAACATAGGAGTATAATTCCAGTCATTATTTCCAGTCAGATGATAGAAGTCAGGTAGTTAGCTGACGCTTGAAAACTGTTCCCTCCATTCGGAGTCAGGTGGAATTTCTAATGGATTGCAATTTTTAATTCGTATTTGAGGGGAAATAAGATCACACCAGGAATTTGACGAATTAGCTTAACTTCAGCGATAACTGTCTAATTTCTTTTTTTGGGGGTGCTTTTTCATATAAAATGCGATAAACAGTTTCACAAATGGGTAGTAAAACCTGGTGCTTTTTATTAATCTCATGAATTGACCGACAGGCATAGTATCCTTCGGCAATCATGTTCATATCCAGAAAAGCATTTTTTACCGAATAACCTTTCCCAATCATTGTTCCCAGCAATCGATTCCGGCTGAATTGCGAATACACGGTAACCATCAGGTCACCCAGGTAGGCTGAGTCTTTTATGTCGCGGTTGATGGGATGAACTGTATCAACAAATCGTTTGATTTCCTGAATGGAATTAGAAACCAGTGTAGCCTGAAAGTTGTCGCCATAGTGTAATCCATGAGCAATACCTGCACAAATGGCAACGATGTTTTTTATCACTGAAGTGTATTCTGTGCCCCATATATCATCAGAGATAGAGGTAAAAATGTAATTGCTGTGAAGTAAACGGGCAAAACCAGCCGCCCTGGCTTCATCCAGGCTGGCAATGGTAAGATAGGAAAGCTTCTCAAGTGCAACTTCTTCTGCATGACAAGGGCCTGCTATAACCCCCACGTTTTCAATAGGAACATTGAAATGTTTATGCAGGTATTCCACCACCACCAGGTTTTCCTTCGAAACAATTCCTTTTATTCCCGACAGGATATTTTTTTTTGTTAGATACTTTTTTGATTTTTTGAGTATCTCGGGTAAAAATGCCGAAGGAACGGCTAGAACAATAATTTCGGAGTTTTTGATTAGATCATTTACATTATTGAAGAACTTGATGCGGTTCAGATCGAATTCCACACTTTGAAGGTAGCGTGGATTGGTATGTAATTCCTTAAAGACTTCAATGGTTTCTTTTTTTCTGAAAAACCAGTTGATCTGGCTTACATTCTCCAGCAGCATTTTAGCAATGGCGGTGGCCCAGCTTCCGCTGCCTATTATACCTACCCTGTCAGTTTTTATATTCATCCCCTTTATTTACCGAAATGCAAAAATAAGAAGTTTATAAAACTTTCATTCAATTTACCAGATTTGTTGTATTTTATGCGTATCAAAATCAGAAATTAACTCAGGATATGCAAAATTATATTATTGCACTCGATTCAGGGAC
>JBEPWX010000534.1:0-2804 GCA_041642235.1 Mariniphaga sp. | reverse complement strand
ATATCTGACGGATTTACCGCTCCCAGCTGGGCACGGTAAACCATGATACTGATGGGAAGAAGAGTAAGTCCTGAGGTGTTTAATACCAGGAACATGATTTGTGCATTGGAAGCCGTTTTTTTATCCGGATTGGTTTCCTGCATTTCCTTCATGGCCTGCAGTCCTGTTGGAGTAGCTGCATTATCGAGGTTTAGCATATTGGCAGCAATATTCATCATAATAGAACCATATGCCGGATGTGATTTCCCCAATTCAGGAAACAGCTTGTTGAAAAACGGACCGATTAACCTCGAGAATACATTCACAATGCCACCTTTCTCCCCGATTCTCATAATGCCCATCCACAGGGTTAACACACCTGTCAATCCCAACGAAATTTCAAAGCCGGTTTTGGCCATATCGAAAGTGGAATTCACCATATTGGGAAACACTTCTGCATCGCCGAAAAATAATAGCCTTATAAGCCCAATTGCGAATGCCGCCAGGAAAAAAAATATCCAGATGTAGTTCAATGCCATATTTCAGTGGAAAGTAATAATGCAAAAATGAAAAAGCATGACGATGAAATTCGATGTTGAAATCCGGTTATTATATTCAGTGAACTGTTATCGTGAACGTACTGTAAAGATCATTTCTTTTCAAATTGCTTTGCCATTTTCTCAATTTCTTTCACTGAAGGATCATTTGAAAATACTGCCAGGCGATAACGGAAAGTTGCCGACTTGCCATTGTCAATAGAAAAGTTCATTTCTTCCTTGCCGTTTGAAAAAACTTTCTGTCCCAGTGTATTTGCAGCAAACAAACCGTAACCGCGTGCATGCCAATAAGTAGGATACCCTGGATTGGAAGGATGATCGAAAATAACAATGGTAACATTTTCCCCGTTTAGTGAACCCGAGAGTTTCATCCAACGACCACGGGTCGCCCAGACATCGTTGTCAGTTATTCCCTCACTGCTCAGGTAACTTCCCGAGGCTGTTTTATCTTCTGTGGCATCTATTTCCGTTACATTACCATGGGAATCAGTAACCTGCACTTTACCTTTCGAAGGCAGTTCCAGTTCACGCGTCACCCTGATGGCAAACATCCCTTCCTTGTTATCTGTTAAGTTCACTTTGCCGTTTACAGCCTTCAATACTACACTGCGATCGATTATTCTTGTTTTTCCCTGAACTGAAAAAATGTATTCCGAAACTTCATTCAGAAGCACCTCTCCGCTGTTGTTTTTCCATGAAGCAGAAGTAACTAAAAAACCCTGCCCTCTTCCACTTCTCGTTGTTCCTATAGATTCGTGATAGATCGTGCCGTAATTATCTGCTTTTTCTTCAGGGATAGCTTCAGAATTATTCCAGAAATCCAGGCCGTTCACATCACCGTAATTAAACCATATACCCACATGGTGCGGATGATCTGCACGTTCCCCTGCCTTCTGCTTCAAAGGGAACTGACGGGTTATCTCATTACCCCCGGAAGTAATTACCGGCCATAATACCGGTTTCTTTATACTTTCCGGCCAGATGTAAGAAGTAAACAGTTTACCATCAATCAGCACATCCACTTTTTTCTTACCAGGAACCGGGTCCACTGTTACCAAAGATTGCGACCACAATACTGGAGCAAATGCTACCATGAACCCTACGGAAATAAATATTTTTTTCATTTTGTTCATTTTTAAGGAAAAATTAATTCTAAGATATAAAAAATAGGGAGACAACAGCGCGTTTTAATTTTTAATCATACTAGTTTTACTCCCCTAAGTCATTTAAAATAATAATAATGCTTCATTCGAAATGCACTTTCACTTTTTGTTTTAATATTATTTTCTCAAAAGTTCCAAATGTTCATAATATATGGAGAAAATTTAGTTATAGCTAATGTTAAGATTCAACAAAATTACCCAGCTTTTTATACTTTTCGTAAAGAACACTATATTTTTTTACATTTTCAGGAATAGGATGATATTCATTTTCTATACCACTACCCATATTCTTTTGAGCCTGAGCAATGTTGGTATATATACCGGAGACCACAGCGGCCGCCATGGCAGCACCTAAGGCACAGGCATGTTTCGATTTTACTACCTTAACAGGCATATTGAGCACATCGGCAACGACCTGCATCACGAACGGCGATTTTTTGGCCACACCACCAAGGGCAATAATACCATCAATACGAATTCCTTCCTTATTAAACCGTTCATTAATAGCTTTTGAACCAAAGGCAGTAGCTTCAACCAAAGCACGGAAAACCCGGGGAGCATCCGATCCCAAAGTCAATCCGGTAATGGCTCCTTTCATGTTCGGATTAGCATCAGGCGTGCGACGACCATTCATCCAGTCGAGAGCTACTACGGCACTTTCTTCAGGAGAAATCATTTCAGCCTCTTTACTAAGCCGGTCAATTAGTTTTCCCGATATTTCATCAATTAGTTTCTGTCCGGTTTCCTCATCCACAAGGTTGGACTCTGGTATAAGAGTAATCAGGGGCCATTGTACTAATTGTTTAAACCAGTTATAAACATCACCAAAGGCCGATTGCCCAGCCTCGAGTCCGAGCATACCTGGCACAATTGAACCCTCCACCTGCCCGCAAATACCACTTACAAGCTTGTCACCAACTTCTTCCATTGGTGCAATAAGCATATCGCACGTAGAGGTCCCCATCACTTTTGACACATGATAAGGTTTTATTTCAGTTCCAACCGCTCCCATATGTGCATCGAAAGAGCCAGTTCCAATAACCACATTTGTTGAAAGTCCAAGCCGTTCTGCCCACTCAGGG
Organism: Mariniphaga sp.; assembly: GCA_041642235.1. GTDB lineage: Bacteria > Bacteroidota > Bacteroidia > Bacteroidales > Prolixibacteraceae > Mariniphaga. The sequence continues at coordinate 23 of JBEPWX010000534.1, read as the reverse complement.
TTAAGTTTTCCGGCAGCAATGTC
>JBEPWX010000533.1:0-2815 GCA_041642235.1 Mariniphaga sp. | reverse complement strand
CCCTCTTTCAAACAAATTTCTTCAGCCTGATTAGAAGCTAAATCCATTTATTAATTAAAACATTTCAAATTTATGAAAAATTTTTTAGAACGATGGAGGGAACTGAATCCCTGCATCAAAAAACTTTGGTTAATTATGCGACTAAGTAGTTTGCTCATTTTACTGGCCGTTTTCTCCTCCACTGCCAGCGTTTATTCGCAGGCGACAAAACTGACGCTCAAAATGGAGAATGCCCGGATTGCCGATGTATTCGATGCCATCGAGCAGCAGTCGGAATTCTACTTTTTTTACAACCGCGATTATTTTAATGATCAGCGGGAAGTTTCCATCAATTTTACCAGTAAAAACATTGAAGTAATACTGGATGAACTGTTTGCAGGTAAAAATGTGGAATATGAAATTTTGGATAGGAACATTCTGATTAAAATGCCCAAAACCTCCTCCTCCTCCTCCTCCGGAATTTCACAAAATTCAGTGCAGCAGCAACGCACCGTTTCAGGAACCGTCACAGATGAAGGAGGCGAGCCGTTGCCCGGTGTAACCGTGCTGATAAAAGGCACTACACGGGGCACGGTTACCAATGAAGAAGGAGAATATCTTTTAACCGAAATACCTGAGGATGCGATACTTCAGTTTTCATTTGTGGGAATGATTAGCCAGGAAGTTGAGGTAGGTAACCAAAACAACATAAATGTGTCGATGAAATTCGATGCCATTGGGCTTGAAGAAGTTGTGGCAATTGGTTATGGAACTAAGAAGAAAGTTAATCTTACCGGTTCTGTTGCTTCAGTAGGAAGTGAAGATTTGTCGAAAGCTCCGGTTTCCAGCACATCTAATAGCCTTGCGGGCCGTTTACCGGGGTTGATATCTGTTCAGTCCAGCGGACGTCCGGGGTTTGACCAGGCAATGCTGAGCATCAGGGGTTTTGGAAATGCATTGGTTATAGTAGATGGTGTTGAAAGTGATTTTAATTCCATTGATCCCAATCAAATCGAATCAATATCAATATTAAAAGACGGTTCTGCATCCATTTATGGGTCACGAGCCGGCAATGGTGTAATTTTGGTGACAACAAAAAGAGGAGATTTTGGCAAACCTACTATTTCATTTAAATCTTCTTATACCTTACAGGGTGTTACCCGAATGCCAGAACCTGCAAGCGCGGGGCAGTATACCGAGATGTTGAGGGAAGAATGGATTCAGTCAGGACAGCCGGAATCTGCAGCACCATATACCGAAGAACAAATTTCAAAATATTACGAAGGTACAGATCCTTTATATCCGAATACTGATTGGTATGATGAACTGGTCAGAGACTGGGCTCCGCAACACCAGTACCAGCTTTCAGCAAGGGGCGGAAGTGAAAAAATAAAATATTATGGATTCATTGGATATTTAAACCAGGAATCCATGTGGAAAAAAAATGGTGGGGATTATTCACGATATAATCTTCAGTCGAATATTGATGCTGAAATTACAAAAGATTTGTCTTTACGCTTAGATTTAGCATCAACGATAGAGGTGCGGAATTCCACATGGCGTTCGCAAATTGCCGGTCAAAATACAGTTTGGCAGGATTTCTGGAATACTATGCCGATTTATCCTGCCGAATTGCCCGATCCGAATAAAATATCCTATGCTCAGGGTGGCGGTGCCGGCGGTGCACATGTAACTTCAAACCGAAATATATCAGGGTATGACGATAGTAAGAATTACGACTACAAAGGTACATTGTCTTTAGAGTATAATATTAGTGCCATTGAAGGACTTTCAGTAAAATCTTTTATTAATACCAATTTGCACAATGCTACCAATAAGATGTTTAGCAGGCCAGTCGATTTTTATACCTACGATCCGACCAGCGACAATTATACTTTAAGAGGTTCTCTTGGTGAAAAGGCTTCATTGAATTTGGACAGATCTAACTCAAGAGTTATTACAGGTCAGGTTTCATTAAACTATGATCGCATCTTTAATGAGAAACATCATGTCACCGGCCTTGCATTATATGAAGGGATAGATGAACATTCTGAATGGTTAATTGCCAGCAGACAGAATTTTTTAACACCTGCAATAGAACAGTTGTTTGGAGGAAGCACCGAAGGTATGGCAAATAATGGTTCGGCATTTGAAATGGGAAGAGTAAGTTATGTCGGACGGATTAATTATTCATACGATGATAAATATTTACTTGAAGGAATAATGCGGGCTGATGCATCAGCTAAATTTCCATCAAACAGCAGGTGGGGGTATTTTCCGAGTATTTCTTTGGGCTGGAGAATCAACCAGGAGAACTTCATGGAACAATACGGTGCTATTGATAATTTAAAATTAAGGGCAAGCTACGGTGAGTCTGGTGATGATGGTGTTGGAAACTTTCAATACTTATCAGGTTATGAGCTTGGGAACACATATTTGCTTGGTGGAAGTGTGAATCGGGGAATCCGCCCGACAAGTTTAGCTAATCCGCAATTGACATGGGAAGAAATTGCAATAAGTAATGCAGGTCTCGATTTTTCATTTTTTGAAAGAAAGATATATGGTGAACTTGACGCGTTTTACCGGGAGCGCACAGGAATTCCGGCTACAAGGATAAATTCTCTTCCTTCTTCATTTGGAGCCTCACTTCCTCCGGAGAACATAAACAGTATGAATCACAGAGGGTTTGAGCTGGTTCTGGGAACTGCAGGTGGGAATAAGGAATTCACCTGGGACATCAGCGGAAATGTTTCATGGTCAAGAGCAAAATGGGATCATTTTGAAGAGCCAGAGTACAAAGACCCTGATCAGGAAAGACTTAGTAAGCAATCAGGCA
>JBEPWX010000532.1:0-2819 GCA_041642235.1 Mariniphaga sp. | reverse complement strand
CCATTGAACAAAGTGCCCACTTGTATCCTTATTCCGACTCCCTTTTGGGATATGGTATTCCTGATTTGAAACTGGCCGACAGAATTCTGAAATCTGAATTGCCAGGGAATGAAGGTAAATCCGTCACATGGCGCGTATATCCAAACCCAGCGGTTGATTATATTATACTGCATAAAAGGGTAAATGTTTCTTTTGATAAGATTTTGCTTACTTTTTATTCTTTGGATGGAAAACTAATTCACCAGGATGAAAAGCCCGATGCTTCCAAAATCCTGCTGTCAAATATCCGGCGGTTACCTCCGGGTTTGTTACTTTTGCAAATCCGTGCAGACAATGTTACGGAAGTTGTAAAAATAAATAAAAGCCGGTGACATATGGAACAAAAACGAACACTTCTTGAGCTTAACCAGCAGATAAAAGAGGCCATTTCCAATGCACTGCCAGGAACTTTTTGGGTTACGGCTGAAATAAGTGAAATGAAGGAAAACCGGAACGGGCACTGTTATCTGGAATTGGTGGAAAAAAGGGGAGAGGAAATAGTTGCCCGCGCACGGGCAACCATTTGGTCGTATACCTACCGAATTTTAAAGCCTTATTTTGAAACCACCACAGGTCAGTTTTTTTGCTGCGATATAAAAGTACTTTTAAAGGCTGCAGTCGAGTTTCATCCTACCTATGGATTAAGCCTTAATATAAAAGACATCGACCCGACCTATACCATGGGCGATATGCTTCTGCAACGGCGCGAGATAATTGAACGCTTGCAGCTGGAAGGAATATTTGGCATGAACAAAGAGCTGGATTTGCCTCTTGTTCCGCAAAGAATTGCTGTTATTTCCTCAAAAACGGCTGCCGGCTACCAGGACTTTATGAATCAGCTGGAAATGAATCCGCACGGGTTTAAATTTTATACGCAACTTTTCGAGGCATATATGCAGGGAGCAGGGGCAGTGCCCTCCATTATATCAGCACTGGAGCGAATTTTTGAATACGAGGAATTTTTCGATGCTGTGGCAATCATACGCGGTGGAGGGGCTACAGCTGATCTCAGCAGCTTTGACAATTACAACCTGGCATTTCACGTAACCCAGTTCCCTATTCCTGTAGTTACCGGCATAGGGCATGAAAAAGACGATACCATTATAGACCTGGTTTCCCATACACGGTTAAAAACCCCTACTGCTGTTGCAGAATTTTTTATTAATGGTGCCGAACGATTTTATGAGCAGCTTATTTTCCTCGAGGAAGAGGTAGTCAGGAGTTGCCGTGAAACCATCGATAGTAAAAAAGAACAGTTGGAAAAATTTGCGTCGGGAATTCAGCGACTGATTACCGAATTTGTTACTATCAAAAACAGGCAATTGTTGAGAAAGGGAAATCATCTGCAACAACGGGTGAGCAGTTTTACATTTAGTAAAAAATATGAGTTGAACAATCTGGTCCACAGCTTTCAATCAGCCTTAACAGTATGGAAGGTCCGGGAGAACAACCTGCTTAGTAGCAGGCAGGAAAAATTTAAGCTGGCTGTGATGGAAGCTCTTACGAAAGAACAGACTGAATTGGGGAATTTGAAGATTAGTCTGGAAAAAAATGTAAGCAGGATGTTTTCAAAAGAACAGGAACGTTTAAATCTGAGTGAAAATAGTATCCGCTTGCTGAATCCGGCCAATGTATTGCGCCGCGGCTATACTCTTACCCTAAAAGAAGGAAAAATTGTCAAATCGGCTGCCATACTGGAAACAGGTGATGAAATTGAAACCCATTTTGCCGATGGAAACATAACAAGTAAAATCACAAATAACGAATACCATGTCAACAAAAAAGATTAGCTATAATGAGGCCATTGCCGAAATTGAAGAAGTTCTTGAAAAAATTGAGAATGAAGAACTCGATGTGGATGAACTGACCGAAAAAGTTAAACGCGTGTCGGTATTGCTGAAAATTTGCAAAGACAAATTATTCAGTACCAATGAACAAGTGGAGCAGATATTGAAGGAAATGGAAGATTAACAGAATTATTATGTATACAAAAGAACAGGTTGCCCAAACCATTGACCATGCTGTGCTGAAGCCCGAATTTTCAGTTTCCGATTTGCAAATTCATGCTCAGATGTGCATGAAGAAAAAGGTGTATAGCATGTGTGTAAAACCTTGCGACATTGCCATTGCCAAAACCTTGCTCAAAAATTCAGGCGTAAAGGTTTCATGTGTTTTAAGTTTTCCCCACGGAGCTGATACCATGGAGGTGAAAGCTTTCCAGGCCAGGCAGGCGATTGAACACGGAGTTGATGAAATCGATATGGTTATGAATATCGGGAGGTTTCTGGGTGAAGATTACCACTACGTGGTGGAAGATATAAAAGCAGTGGTGGAGGTTGCACATAAGCACAATGTGCCAGTAAAAGTGATCCAGGAAAGCGGATTGCTTACGCTCGAGCAGGTAGCCAAAGCCTGTGAGCTTGCTTATATGGGAGGTGCCGATTTTGTAAAAACATCAACCGGTTTTGGTCCGGGTAAAGCAACCCCTGAAGTAATTGAAGTGATGATAAAAACAGTTGGAGATAAAATGAAGGTGAAAGCCTCGGGCGGAATTCGTTCGTGGGAAGATGCCTTGGGTTTCCTTGAGCAGGGCGCTCATCGCCTGGGTATTGGTTCTACCGAAACAGTGCTAAATGGAAATAAAGCAGACGGAGGTTACTAATCATCAGCAAAAAACCTGGAAAGTCTTTGGCAGAAGAAGATAACCTATGCATTTTTTAAACGGAGGACGAATATATATAAAACCTGATCAACATTGTCGGTCAGCAGAACAGCAATTG
>JBEPWX010000531.1:0-2833 GCA_041642235.1 Mariniphaga sp. | reverse complement strand
TGAAATAACTCTTCAGCCTGAAAAAGTTATGCATAAATGGCAAAAAAAGTAAAGAATAAAATTTTCAAAGCACTGTATAAATTCCATATTTACGGAGGGCTTTTCAGCTCTGCATTCTTTATAATTATCGGAATAACTTCCTTAAAATATAATCACCCCACCCTTTTTAAAAAGGATGACTTCAGGGAAGAAACCTACTATCATCCCTTTTCCTTTAAATCGGACAGCACCGGGTTAATTGCTTCACATGCTATGGATAGTTTAAACATCTTTGGTAATCTTCCCTGGTGGCTTCAGGGAAGAGATAAAGAAAATAATTTTTGGTTCCAGGTGATGAGGCCCGGAAAGCAATACCGCATCGTGGTATTGGAAAAGGAAAAGCAACTGATGGTAACCGAACGGTCGACGGGAGTGATGCAGACACTTGCAGGAATGCATGTGGCTACAGCCGGAAATTTTAAATCCTTTGCTTTCATCATTTGGAAAGTTTACGTTCATGCAGCAGTAATCGTTGGATTGCTGTCGTTGATTCTCAGTTTGTATTTCTGGGTGAAAAAATCCAGACTCAAAAGGTGGCAATGGATAAGTACAGGCTCCGTTTTCTTTTTTTCAATTTTCTATATCTTGTACATATGGCTAATCGGTTAAAATTCAGAAAAATACTAAAAAAACTGCATCTGATATCAAGCATGGTATTGTTTGCATTCCTGCTTATGTATTTTGTTACAGCCTTTATTCTAATCCGTCACAACTGGTTTCCTCAATCAAAGCCTGAAGTGACAAAACAAACTGTTCCCTTTAAACTAAATCCGCACACCACCGATTTTAAATCCCTGGCAGACCCCATAAAGGATTATCTGGAAATTACAGGAAGGACCGATGAACCTTTTCAACGAAAAGACAGTTGCTGGATTTACAATGTTTATCGCCCGGGAATACACCAACATATTGTCTTAAATAAAGAGAAAGAAAACCTGACGGTTACTACTAACAAACAGCTTACATTAGTCCGTATATCGAGCCGTCTGCACTTAATGCGACATTACAAAGGTGGAATCTTATATTACATATGGGCGTTTATATATGACCTTGCTGCCGTTTCAATGCTCGTTTTTGGAATATCCGGAATTTTAATCTGGGTTAAAATGAAAAAGGCATATAAAAATGGATTGTATTACCTTCTTGCAGGAACAGCAATCTCAGCAGCAGTATTAATTTACCTAATGATATAATTAACTCAGCCAAATAGGATTTTTTCTTTAAAACCATTCACCCCTGAATCAACTTTTCCTAAGTTTAAAACTTTGAAAAAGATAGAGCTTTCAGCCTGTTGGATGTCCTGGGACGATGCCCCAGGTTTTGATGTGTCAGGCTTTCAGCCTGCAGAGGATGAATGCTAGTCATCCCAAAAATAGCTGGAGTCATATTCTATAATGTCGTATTGTTTTACAAATTCTTCGATCTCCTCCTGAAAGGTATGGAAACCATGATGTTCTTTCTGGTTTTTGATGTAATGCTTTACAACTTCTACCTTTGAACTGCTTACAGAAAAAGCACCGTATCCTATCTGCCATTTAAAATGTTTTGTTCCTCCCTCTATGGTTTTTATCCACTTTGATGATTCTTTTTTAACCTCTTCCACAATTTTTGCAAGAGCATAATTTTTTGATAACCTGAAAAGTATGTGAACATGGTCGGGTACAGAATTTATAATTAATGCCGGACTTTCGTATTGTTGCAATATACCGGCCAGATAGGCATGCACCCGCTTTTCAATTGCAGGGTTAAGAAATTCAAAGCGGTTTTTTGTACCAAAAACCAGATGGATATACATTTGTGATAGTGATTGACCCATGCTTAGCTGGTATTATATGGATTTAGTTATTAATTTCGTTCTATAACTTATTCCGTCCCCAGGCTGTAAGCCTGACACATCATAACTATGGGCACCGACCATAGTAAAGCATAACAGATATATCATCCCCATCCGGAGTATCACCACCACTCCCCGACCGATCAGCCTGGAAGGCTGAGACAATCTTCTCAATACCCCATGCAGAAGAATTGCTTACACGGTTGATTAAATTTTCGTGCATCCTTTGCATATTACCTGTCTGAAACTGGGTGTCAGGTAAACAGATGATGGATTGTTTGACTTTCACTGTTAAAGGATTAATATGGCATTTGCAGGTAAAAAGTCGATTTCTGAATGTGCATTCTTCCTGTGTTTTGGGATAACTGTTCAACAAACATAAAAGTAACCGGAACAGACGTGATGTTTTATTTTCAAGGGTCATGGTCTTTTGGTTTAAAGATTGACGTTTAAATATAGACATTATTTCGTATCAAACCAATGTTTACCAATGTTTTTTCATATTCCTTCCAACCCATTTACAAAATAATCCCATATCATCATCCGGTCATATTTTTTATCCAATGCATCTCAAACAAACCCTTTTTATTGGCTCTCCTCACCCCCTGGGTGCTATAGTCAGACCCAGGGGATACAGGTAACCGTTAGAATTACAGCGCATGCTTTCCTTTTTGATTTTAGAAGGAAAGTTCAAAAATTCAATTAATTACTGAATACGCGATTATCCTGCATGGCACCAAAATTTCATTTGATTTTAAAAGTTGCTGCCAGCGAAACCGGGTTTATGAAAAACCACCAGTGAATTTGGATAAACAGTTCTTTTTTCTGTTCAAATTCTTCCAAATACTCATTCAACATTACCAATCAATCATTGATGCAAAATAATGCTGAGATAATTCCAAATATTTACAGGAATACTCATGTAATAATTTAAATTTAGTGTGATGAAAAAGATGATTT
>JBEPWX010000530.1:0-2838 GCA_041642235.1 Mariniphaga sp. | reverse complement strand
GGTCAGGATTTTCATTTCATTCTTGAAAAACCAAAATTCGAAGAAATTGAAATAAAAAACAAGGAATTTTCACTAAACAATTTACCCACAGCAACTGAAATTAAAAAAACAAGATTGACTTCGGGTGATACCCACAAAATTGAAATTCAAATTCCTGTTGTAATTCGCCAGGGCACTAAAATCATGCTTCTAAAAAGTTTTGAACTGAAGCAGATTCCTGTCAAATTGAAATCTGCAACTATGGCAGACTATACATGGAAGACGAAGTCGGTTCTTAGTGAAGGAAAGTGGATAAAAATCAGCACCGCTGATAGAGGGGTATATAAAATACCTTTTTCCAAATTATCTTCATGGGGGTTTTCAAATCCTGCACAGGTCAAGGTTTTTGGTGCCGGAGGCATGATTCTTTCAGAAGACCCTGGTAAAATTGAATACGATGATATCCCACAATTATCGGTTTGGCAAGGCAAGAACAACGGAACAGATTGTCTCTTTTTTTATGCTCCGGGAACGACAGAATGGAAACCGGATCAGATGGGGAAATATTTTGAGCGTCATCAAAACCATTATGCCACCAAAGGTTATTTCTTTTTAAGTGAACAATCTGGTTCTCAAAAAAATATTGAGCTGACAAATGAACCTGAAGAACCTTTTACCCATAGCATTTCATCGTTCAATGAATATATGCTAAAGGAAACAGAACAGTTCAACCTGCTGCACACTGGCAGGCAATGGTTTGGCGACAAATTCTCTCATGGCTCAATACGGAATTATCCGATTCAAGTAACTGATGCAGTTATTAATTCAGATATTTCCATCAGGATAAAAGCAGTTGCCCGTTCATCTGTGGCTTCAGAAATGACTGTTTTTTCTGACCAAATCAATTTAGGAAAGCTTGAGTTTAACAGGATAAATAAATCTGACAATACAGGTTTATTTGCCTCTGAAAGTACCTCACGTTTTTTAACAACTGCTGCCTCTGAAGATATGGAAATAAACCTGCGATATTCCAGTGGAGGTGAAAATCCTGAAGCATGGCTTGATTTTATAGAAATCAATTACAGCAGAAAACTAAAATCAGATAACGAAGCTCTATTTTTTCGCGATTTAAAATCAACAGGATATGGCAATGTGCTTGAATTTAACATTGAAACAAACAATTCCAACATAAAGGTATGGGATATTTCAGATGCTTTCAATGTAAAGGAAGTACCCCTTAGCTTTTCGGGTAATATTGCCAAAGGCAAGCAATCGGCAACAAAGTTGCGGGAGTATGTTGCTTTTAATCCGGATGGAAACTTTCCGGAGCCTGAACTTGTAGGTGAGGTGCAAAATCAGAACCTGCACGGAATAAGCACACCTGAATTCCTGATAATTACACATCCCGGATTTCTTAACGAGGCAAATAAATTAGCCGACTTTCACCGATCTAATGATGGAATGAGTGTGGAAGTTGTACCAACAAATAAAATATACAATGAATTTAGTTCAGGGAATAAGGATGCAGCGGGCATCCGAAATTTCATTAAAATGTTTTACGACAGGAAGGAAGATCTGAAGTATGTTTTATTGTTCGGTGACGGCAGTTATGACAATAAAGGCATTAAACCCGGAAGTTCAAATCTGATTCCCACGTTCCAATCTGAGAATTCATTAACGCCGGTAATGTCATTTGTTACCGATGATTATTTTGTTTTGCTCGATGCCGGTGAAAGTGTTTTTTTAGGAGCTATCGATTTAGGTATTGGAAGAATTCCTGCTGCAACCAGCTTTGAAGCAGAAGTGGCCGTAAGAAAAATTGAGAATTACCATTCCGGGGAGGCACTTGGCCACTGGAGAAACATCCTTTGCTTCATTGGAGATGATGAAGATGGTAATCTGCATATGTCTGATTCCGAAAAACTGACTAATCAGCTAAATCAAAATCATGGAGAATTTGTCACCGATAAAATTTATTTCGATGCCTACCGGCAAATAACAGGACCCGGTGGAGAAAACTATCCTGATGTAACTGAGGCTATTAACAATAGGGTAAAAGAAGGTGTTTTAGTTCTTAACTATGTTGGCCATGCTAATGAACGTTTTCTGGCTGATGAAAAGGTGTTGGATATCAGTCATATAAATTCATGGTCGAATACCTCGAGGCTACCTATTTTTGTAACAGCAACCTGTGAGTTCAGCCGGTTTGATGCCGATCATTCATCGGCAGGCGAATACATTTTTTTCAATCCCAATGGTGGTGGCATCGGATTGTTTTCAACAACCCGCCTTGTATATGCCAATTCCAACTTTCTGCTTAGCCGCAGTTTTTACAACTTTATTTTTGCCAAAGATCAAAATGGCAGCCAATACCGGATGGGTGACATCATGAGACTGGCAAAGATTAATACAACGAATGCAAATGTTATCAATAAACGAAATTTCACACTTCTTGCTGATCCCGCTTTAAAATTATCCTATCCCCGTCACAAGGTACTTACCTCATCGGTTAATGGCAATGAAGCAAATACTGCATCCGATACAATTGGTGCATTGCAGGAAGTCACAATAACAGGATATATTGCAGACGAATTTGAAAATAAGCTCAGCGATTTCTCAGGAAGAATTATTCCTACAGTTTATGACAAAGCTGTATTGAAAAAAACCAGGGGAAATGCAGGGGGAACACCAATGGAATTTAAAGTGCAGGAAAATATAATTTACCAGGGATTAACTGAAGTTAAAAATGGAGAATTTTCATTTAGTTTTGTCGTACCAAAAGATATTTCATACTTCCCGGGTAAAGGGAAAATTGTTTATTATGCCGATAATGGAGAGCTTGATGCCCATGGAGTTTTT
>JBEPWX010000529.1:0-2845 GCA_041642235.1 Mariniphaga sp. | reverse complement strand
ACAATAATGTGAAAGCTGTAAGTATTGTTGATAAATACCTCGAGCATTCACGTATCTTTCTGTTTGGAAATGACGGAGAAGAAAAATTGTTTATCTCATCAGCCGACTGGATGCCACGAAACCTGACCCGACGGGTTGAAATTGCCTGTCCGGTTTATGACCCTGAAATTAAAAAGGAATTGAAGGAAATGTTGAACATTCAACTTCGTGATAATACCAAAGCACGTATTCTGGACCCATTGCTTCAAAACAACTACAACAAAAATACTTATGGTGAAACCTACAGGGCTCAGGAAGATTTTTACAATTTTATAAAGAAAAAACATCATATTGTGATGAAAATCTACCACAATCCACGGTGCTCAAAAAGCCGTGCAGGTTTGAAATATCTTGAAGAAAAAGGTTATGCTCTGGAAGTTAAGAAATACATTACTGAAGGTATTACTGAGTCTGAACTTAGAGAGGTTATTCAAAAAACAGGGAAAAGTCCGGTTGAACTTATCCGAACCCATGAAAAGCAGTTCAGGGATAATTATAAGGGCCTAAATCTGTCAGATGATGAGTGGATTAAAATTTTGATTGAAAACCCACGACTGCTTCACCGCCCACTCGTAATAAATGGAGACAGGGCTATAATTGCAGATCCTCCTGATGCAGTAGAAAAGATTATATAAGGTTCAGTTTCTTTTTTAAGAACTGAATTTCTGATTCCGTTTGTCTTTTTTGTGCCAAAGCCTTCGAAAGTGCCAACGCATCGATAACTGCCTGCTTATCGTAACTTTCCAAAATAATATAGTAATATTCATTTCCAAGAAACACCGCCTTCAGATTTCGATCTGAATTCGATGCAATGAATTCCATCACTCCATTATCTTTTCCGTTTCGGTAACTTACCTTTTCCCATTTTGCTTCCATAAAATCGCTGCGGTGATTGTCGGGACTGCCAATTGGGATTTCTTCTGTTTTAGCATCATCGCCCTGATCATAAACACGAAGGGCTGTATGATTTAGCCAATCCTTTCCATGATAATTGCTGCTAAGGTAAATTTCTCCGCGTTCGTCAAGATGAACCTTTATAAAGGATCGATCCCAGGCCCGCTCAAAATTTTGCCGTTTATGAATGTATTGGGTATATCTGTCAAATTCTGTCTTTTCCTTTTGAAATGGTTTTTCCAGAATTTCAATTTTTATTTCTATTGAATCCAGCTGAGCCTCTTTTCGGTGAAGCAGGTCGAACTGAATCTCCTTAACCAGGTTTCCGGAGGCATTAACTGCATATTCGGCTTTGGGATATAAGGCGGAAATGCTGTCGAGATGACGCAAGGCAGAAAGTGTATCGTGCTTTTCCAGTAATGATCGTGCCTGCCTTAATTTAGCACTTGCCTTCTCCTCATCGGAGGGTCCGCATGATACAACCGTTAATACCAGAAGCATCAGACTAATATATGTTAAAATTTTCATAGTTAAAATGTTGGACAAAATTACTTTTTCTCTTCCGTATGAAACTTCGACGAACTTAATGCTTGTTAACTAAACGAACAAATCCATATTAAATTTTAATAGGATTTTTCAATTATTGAGCCCTGTTTTTTTATTGCGATAGATAATTTCTATTTTTGGCACCAAAATAATTTATAAATGATTACACTTACTCAACTGGAGTATATCGTTGCGGTTGATACATACCGTCATTTTGGTAAAGCTGCCGAATCGTGCTTTATCACTCAACCTACACTTTCAATGCAAATTAAAAAATTGGAGGAAGATCTGGAGGTTATTATATTTGATCGCAGTAAACATCCACTCATTCCAACAGATGTTGGCCAACGCATTATTGATCAGGCCCGGATTGTACTGAATGAGTCGGAAGGAATTAACAATATTATAAAAGATCATAAACATGAGGTTTCAGGAATGCTAAGGATAGGAATCATACCTACACTCGCACCCTATTTATTGCCAATTTTTATTGGCCGATATAAAAAGAAGTACCCAAATATTCATATAAAAGTGGTGGAAAAAACTACCGGTGAAATAGTGAAACTTCTGCAGAAAGATCTTATTGATGTTGGCGTTCTGGTAACTCCGCTTAAAGAAGAGAAAATCATTGAAAAGCCATTGTTTTATGAAGAAATGCTTGTTTATATTCATCCGGATAATGAATTGCACAAGAAAGAAACCATTACATTAAAAGATATTGCTATTCCTGAAGTATGGCTTTTAAGCGATGGCCATTGTTTCCGTGATCAGGTTATTAATCTTTGTTCATTTCTAGGAACACTGGATAGCGAATTGCCATTTCATTTTGAGGCAGGATCACTGGAAACACTCATGAATATTGTGGACAGAGAGGGTGGTATTACCTTAATTCCTGAACTTGCCAAACTGGGTATGCCGGAAACAAGGCTGAACAATGTTCGCTCATTCAGTAACCTTAAACCGTTAAGGGAAGTCAGTCTGGCATACTCACGCCATTTTGCAAAGCATAAGCTGATAAATCTTCTTTGGCGGGAAATAAAAGAAGCTCTTCCGATCGAACTTCAAAATGAAAGCAGGGGAACTATTGTAGAGTGGAGGTGAACTTTATTCATTTATAAAAAATTTTAATTAACTTTGCGGCCTGTTTCGCGGACGTGGCGGAATTGGTAGACGCGCCAGACTTAGGATCTGGTGCCACACGGCGTGGGGGTTCGAGTCCCTTCGTCCGCACAGCACCGCCGGCCCTTCCCATAGGGATTTGCCGGCGGTGGCTTTAATGGAATTAGTTCAGGCATGTGACAGCACTGTCAATCCAGACCTGTGAAAGATATTCAGCGGATTGATATACAACGAATAATAAAGTTCT
>JBEPWX010000528.1:0-2854 GCA_041642235.1 Mariniphaga sp. | reverse complement strand
TAATGATATGGAATTAAACAAATATGTATTGTTTGTTATTCTGATTTGTATGGGAATAAGCTGCAAAAACGAACAGGATATTTTATACAAATCAGATGCTTTTACACTCTACTCCGATCAGGTAATACAAGGCGATTACGTTGCTAAAGCAGTTTCGCCTACCAAGATAATATCAAACTATCAAAGCGATTTCAGCAAAAATTATTCGAGGCTGGTTACGTTTAAATTCAGCATTAACGAAAAAGACAATGAAAAACCATCAGGAGCCGACCACTGGATAATAATTGAAGATGAACACAAATCTCCGGTTATTACATTCGGTCAGGAAAATTCACCGATTCCCGGTGATCCCGGAACCAAACTTCCTGAGAATTATGAATATACATTTCGTGTTGATATGAACCCGGTATTGAAGCAGTTTGAATCGAAAGGCTATTACGAAGCTTTCGACGGCACCCGCATTGCCGAAGAAGATTTTAAAGCGGTTTATATCGCCGGCGGTGCGGAACCGCTGACCTGGGATTTTTCTAACCTGAAAGAAAATAATCTTGAACTTAAAGATACTGATGGTGATGGTATTTATGAACTTACTGTAACGTTAAACCCTTCAGATACTAATGAAAACAAAACCAAAGAATGGATATTGTCTTCAAATGTTTCTGCAAAACCATCCTATTCATCTGATCAAATAATTGTGGATGCATTGTTTAATCTTTCTCTTGAAGAAGCTCTTTTAAATATAGAACCGGACAGTACGCTTCGAACGGGAGCGAAATGGAGCGGAGTGTGGACCCGCGATGTGAGCTACAGTATTTTACTTGCATTTGCGTATCACGAGCCCGAAGTCGCCAAAATCAGCCTGATGAAAAAAGTGAATCGCGGACGGATTATTCAGGATACCGGTTCAGGCGGCGCATGGCCGGTCTCCTCCGATCGCACAACATGGGCATTGGCAGCCTGGGAAATTTACAAGGTAACCGGCGACGAAGAATGGCTGAAAAAAGCATATTCAGTAATAAAAAATACACTGGAAGATGATTACAAGGTGTTGAGGTCTGAAAAGACGGGGATGTACCGGGGAGAATCCTCTTTTCTCGATTGGAGAGAACAAACTTATCCCAAATGGATGTCGAATAAAGATATCTATCAGTCGGAAACATTAGGCACAAATGCCGTTCATTATCAGGCTCATGTAATATGCGCCAACATGGCGGAAATCCTGGGCGAACCGGCAGACGAATTTTTAATCCGCGCAAATCAAATAAAAGAAGGAATTAATCAGTTTTTATGGATGCCTGATAAAGGATATTACGGACAGTATTTATACGGCAGAACGTTTCTAAATCGTTCTCCGCGTTTTGAAGCGCTTGGGGAAGCCCTGTCCGTTTTGTTTGAAGTTGCAAATGAAGAACAGGCGGTTTCCGTTCTTGCCAATTCTCCCGTCACAGTTTACGGAACCACTTGTATTTATCCGCAAATACCCGGAATTCCACCGTACCATAATAACGGAATATGGCCGTTTGTGCAGGCCTTTTGGAATCTGGCGGCAGCCAAAGCAGGAAACCAGGAGGTGCTGAATCACGGTCTTGCAGCTATTTATCGTGCAGGTGCATTATTCCTGACCAATTACGAAAATTTTGTTGCAGAAACAGGAGATTATGCCGGGACAGAAATTAACTCACACCGCATGCTTTGGAGCATGGCAGGAAACCTGGCAATGGTCCACCGGGTTTTTATGGGTATTTCTTTTGAAGTGGATGGAATACGGTTTAGTCCTGTGATACCTGAGACTTACGACGGAACAAAAACGCTTTCCAATTTTAAATACCGGAATGCAAATCTCGATATTACCGTTAAGGGATTTGGGAACGAAATTGCATCTGTTGAACTGGATGGTGAAATTATCGAAGACTCGTTTTTACCTGCATCCATCTCGGGCAAGCATCAAATCGAGATTCAGATGAAAAATAATGACTTTGGAACCGGTGAAATCAATTTGGTTGAGAATAAATTTTCTTTGCCTGCGCCTCAGGTAAGGTTGATAAATAAGCAGCTCGTATGGGAAAAAGTAAATGGCGCTGTTTTATACAAGATCTACAAAAATGGTGCACTGGTAGACGAAACGAAAATCACCTCCTACAATATTCATAACGAACAATTTGCAGAGTTTTCAGTGGTTGCGTTGGATGCGGAAGGAATGGAATCTTTTGGCAGCGAACCCGTTATGATGTACAATAAAGCTGACGAGCATATTCTGGAAATAGAAAACTATCTTCCGAAATCGCAATTGCCGTACACCAATTATTCAGGAAACGGATTCATTGAAACCACGCCGGATAAAAACACCTCGATTTCTTTTCCTGTAAATATTGATGAAACGGGAAAGTATCGCATCGATTTCAGTTATTCAAATGGTTCAGGCCCGTGGAACACTGATAACAATTGTGGCATTAGAAGTTTATACCTAGATGGTGCTTACGAAGGCACGCTTGTTTTTCCCCAGCGTGGCGAGGATGAATGGTCCGACTGGGGCTTTAGCAATTCACACGAGATTAGGTTAACCCAGGGAACTCATACCATAAATGTAGAATATAAGCCCTGGAATATCAACATGGATGTCGAAATCAATGATGTTATGCTGGATTATGTAAGAATAATCAGGATAAACTGATTAATATATTGAAAATTTTCACTGGATAACCAAGTGCAAATTGGTGCAATAAGATGCAATTTGTTAGCGTTTTAAGGAACTCCAGGTGAGTTATTTTGGTATTTCAAAAATACTCCCGAATTACACTTCTCTATTTTGGGAATTACGGTAAATTTCAGGGTAGGCATAAAATAAAAAATGCCT
>JBEPWX010000527.1:0-2859 GCA_041642235.1 Mariniphaga sp. | reverse complement strand
TCTGATTGTGAACCTTCATTTACAGGATTGTGTCGAACCTTTTTTTGTTGTCTGGCAGGTTGTTCGGGTGATTTCCCGGAATCATTACGCGCCGGGGTACAAGATATCATAACAAAAAGTGCAAGCACAGCAATAAGCAAAAAGTAACTTTTCAGCTTGTTAATACGGGATGTTAAAATTTTCATAAAATGACTATTAATTAATGATTTGCGAACTGAATGTTTATATTTTTTCGGTTTTGGATTCGGTACAACAAGTTGTATCAAAAGAACAAATTGGGCTGAAGAAAGCATTTAACTGGTAGAGGTGCGATTCAATTGCCGAATTGCAAAGGCAATAGTTGATTTTTAGACCATCGATGTTTCCCTGAATCAGGCCCATATCTCTAAGTTCTTTCAGATGCTGTGAAACGGTAGTCCGGCTGAGGGGAAGATTGTCGGAAATATCACTGGTAATGCATGTTTTGGTTTCTGCCAAATATTGTAAAATGGCTAATCGTGCAGGATGGGAAATTGCCCGTGCGAACCGGGCAAGTTCCTGGAGATTATTGCTAAAGTGTTCTGATTTATTCATAATACGAAATACTTATAATTTTTTTTTGCAGAGTATGATATTTTGTTAATGTAACTAATAACGCAAACATACGACATTAAATCATAACTGCAATAATTTTATTCAGAAAATAATTCCAGAACTTAAATTTTCATTTATAGATACCGGGCAAACACTCTGCAGCAGGGAAATTCTTATAGAAATCAATCAGCAGATCTTTTGGGATGTTTAAAAGCTACAAAAGGGAGTTTCCTTTCTTTCCACGCTGTAATACCTCCATCCAGATTGACTACATTGGCGTACCCCTGGCTCATAAGAAAATTTGTCACATGGGTACTTCGGATACCTTTATTGCACAAAAGTATTACATTTTGTTCTTTTGGAACAGAAGGTAACCATTCTGAAATTTTCCACATTGGATGAAACAGGGAGTTTTCAATATGAGCTGCATAAATTTCATTTTTTTCCCTGACATCAATAATAACAGCTTCATTATTTTTCTGGGCCTGCAGAGCATCTTCCGGAAGAATATGTTTCACTCCCTCCAGGTCAAATTGCTGGATAAAAGGTTTATCAGTGGTTTTCATTTTTTGATATTTTCATTCATATCCAAGTATATTTATATCGGTTTTTTAAATTAGTATGTTAAAAACGGGAATTTAATTTACCACCATTTCCAAATTTAGATTTATGGTATAACGAATTTATCAGGAAAATAGATTAGCCAGTTAAAACATTTTTTACCGGTAGTGCTAAATAAATTAATTTTCTGCATCCATTCAATCAATTGAAGTACTTTTGTAAACCAATTAAATTATTTTTTCAATTGATGGGAAGAAAATATAACAATACAAATCAATCAGATGGGAGCAATAAAAAGAGGGTTATTTTTCCGGTTACTGAGAGCGACCTGCTGATGCAATTTTTAATAAAGCAACTGCCTGGTAAGAGCCGGAATAACATTAAATCATTGTTGGGGCATAAACAGGTTTTTGTGGATGGAAAGTCCGTTACGCAATTTAATCATCCGCTTGTTCCAGGTCAGGAAGTTGAAATAGGCGGGAATCGTGTTGCCCCGGAACAGAAGTTTAAGGAATATACTATTGTGTATGAAGATCAGCATTTAATTGTTATAGACAAAGCGGCAGGTTTATTATCCATGGCTACTGAAAATGAAAAACGTGCCACAGCCTTTAGTTTGTTAAGCAAACATGTAAAAAAACAGGACAGAGACAATAAGATATTTATTGTGCACCGGCTCGATCGGGAAACTTCGGGTTTAATGTTGTTTGCAAAAAACGAAGCGATAAAAGATCAGCTTCAAAACCATTGGAATGAAACGATATTGGAAAGGACTTACATTGCCGTAGTGGAAGGTAAAGTAGAACAGCAGGAAGGAACTCTCATATCCTACCTTTCGGAGGATAAAGTTTACAGAATGCATTCATCGCCTAATCCTTCAAGTGGTCAGAAAGGAATTACCCATTATTCGGTCATCAGACAGAATGATTCTTTTTCCCTGTTGAAAGTCAACCTGGAAACCGGCCGTAAAAATCAGATAAGAATACATATGCAGGAAATGGGGCATTGCATTGTTGGTGACAAAAAGTACGGAGCAGTAACAAATCCCATCAAGCGTCTGGGCCTTCATGCACAGCAGTTATCCTTCATTCATCCGGCATCGGGTAAAGAAATGAAATTTGAAACTAAAATCCCAAGGGTTTTTATGAGGGTGTTTTAAAAAATTGTTTTTTAACGGAAATTTCGGTTGAGTTCTTCTGCAGAAATAAAACCATAATTCCTGAAGGTTTCGTTGCCCTCTTTGTCAAGAATCAAATGGGTAGGGACGGCCGAGATTCCAAAGTACTTCATCACGTTCATGCTGTTGGGGTTCATTACATTCAATACAGCTACATTTACTTTTAGGTTGGGATTCTTTTTAACCAGTTCAAGTTCAGGTTCCATTTCCTTGCAGACGGTGCAACCGGTCGATTTAAACTGAAGCAGGGTAAATTCAAAATCTTTTCTGTTTTTGGTGTAATTGAAGAGCGAATCGACCCACTGCTGCCCGGAAAGCACGGTTTTTGATCCAGCCGATTCCTGAATTTTTACTGAAATAAATTCGTTTAGGTTATCTTTTAGAAAGTATGTTAAAAAAAGCATTGCCACCAATAGCGACAAAAGAATTACCGGGAGATTTTGTCTGCTCATTGTTTTCAAGTTTTGTACAAAGATAACATTTTCGCATTTTGAATAGCTTAGTTCATTTTTTTTTGCTGATGCATCCGAAATGTTTGACAGGTATAG
>JBEPWX010000526.1:1732-2865 GCA_041642235.1 Mariniphaga sp. | reverse complement strand
TCTGTTGTTCCATCTGGCAGTGTGTATGCAGCAGTTGCACCCGGAAAACCAAAATGATTGACCAATGAATCAAGTGTGCTCTGAAAAACAGCGCTCAACTGAGCTTTTTGAATTTTTAAATCGTCCGGATTTTCAGCATGCAGGGGAAAATACTGCAATGAAAAAATAAGAAAATAAAGCAGTGCAAATTTCCTGCTAAATGCCTTTTTTCCGTCTTTTACTGTAATGTTGAATGTCATCGATTGACCGTTTTTTCAGTGCTGTAAAATTATACCCGGTACAAATAGTTATTTCCCAATGGGATAACTCTTGTTATTGCCCCTTCTCTTGTGAACATCGTTTTTCTGTTATTCCAAACAATAAAAATGGCAACAATTAAAAGAATGTAAGTGTCATAAGGTTCAGCATCAGGAAAGAGCGGATTCATAACCATATAATGGAAAAAAGCCGAAAGCAGAATGCTGCCTCCCGAAGCATTAAATAAAGGAGTTACAATAATGCTTAAAGCAATACACCCGACAAAAAAAGGAGCAAAAGACCAGTTGCTTTGCTGTGTGCCACTGAGCAAAAATGCCGGTAAATGCCAAATAGCCCATATTATTCCAAGTGTTATGGACGCCCAAATAGGTGCTAATTTTCTTTGAAGTAAAGGCAGGGCAAGGCCACGCCATCCAAATTCCTCCATAGGTCCCTTGATGGCTGCAAGTACCAAGGCTACAAGAATTGATGTAATGGAAGCAAACGGAAACGGATCTGTGAAAAGATTTCCTTTAAGATAAGATCCGCCTATAAAAACCAACGGAATACCTGCAAGCAAAAATGCATACCATGAAAATGAGCACCGCCATAAAAGTATTCTTGAGAAGAATTGTTTAAGTCCATTGAATCCGCTTGCATAAAAAATTACAGCAAAAGCAGCGATTGCAGGAGCATACACAGCAAGAAAAAACAAAGGATGCTGGCCTGTTAACTGACCAAACAAATTTGTCATTTGCTCCGGAAGAAAAATAAAAAGACCCAGAATTGCCCAGGCTAAACCAAAGGTGATTATTAGAAATGGGAAAAATGTTTTAATAGTGATCTCATAGCTATTCATGTTTAAACCTTCTTTTGGTGATTTTGATTTTCTTCTT
>JBEPWX010000526.1:0-1722 GCA_041642235.1 Mariniphaga sp. | reverse complement strand
TTTTGTTTTCATTGTCAAGTAGTTTTAAATTATGCCAGCTAAATTACAGGGTTCAGAAAGGATGAAAAATACATTGATGCTGAAAGTGTTAAATAAAATACTGAAGGTGAAAATTCAGGGATTGAAAGCAATTTTGATCTGAGTTTTTTTATCTGATTAATTTCAATCGGCCAGATTGACTGCAGAATATAATACGTCTTTTTCCAAAATTTGCCTGAACCGTTCAGGTTCTTCAAACAAAGGAGCATGTGCTGAATTTTGAAAAGTGTAGAATCCTTTCAGCGGGGCATTCAGGCGGTTGTAATATTCCCGTGTCAGGTCAATGTTCACTGTTAAATCGTATTTGCCGCACATGAAATATACGGGAACGGCAAGTTCGGGATAAACTACGGAAAAATCTTTTGTCAGAGCCTGGGTTTTCAAGCCGGTTTCCGGCAGAAATATCAGCTTCGATTTCCAGATATTATATTTCTCCCTGAGCGTGTAAGCCCGGCAGGTCCAAACAGGCAGGAAGATGTCCCTGAAAACCGATTTCATGCTCCGCATGGTTCCAATGCCCAGTTTGTGCATCAGGTTGTCGCGGGTGCCCGAGTTGAAAAAAGCGATCAAATCTGACTCTGTTTCCAGATGATTAAACTTCTGCAATGCCTTCAGCGGTTGTCGTTCATTTATTTCGGTGTAATGGTTGATCATAAAGTCGTATGCAATTTTTTCCGATTCCCGCTGCCGGGTTATTTGTGCCATTGCAATGTAGGCATGAAAAAGCTCAGGGGCTTTTGATACTGCTGGCAACCCAATGGTGGTTCCTCCCGACCAGGCCATGATGTAAATCTTATCTTTTGCAAATCGTTTGCGCAGGTAGTCGGTCACCTCAATGGCATCAGAAGCAAGCTGTTCCAGGGTCATACTTTCTAAAGTTACTTCGGGCGTATAAGATAGTCCGCCGCCACGTTGTTCCCAGTAGCAAACAGTAAAGTAATCCTCAAGAGCCGGGTTATATTTTTCAAACAGGTAGTAATTAGGAAAGCCTGGTCCGCCGTGTAAAAAAAGCAAAACCGGCTTTCCGGTATTTTTGCTTCGGATAAACATGCCCTGTTTCACTCCGCCAATGGTTATAAAAGTCTTCTCAGATATGCTGCCTTGCAGTATATTGCCATTTTCGTCGATAAACGATTCGGGTTTTCCGGGGCTGATTATCACCAGATATACAAAAACAGTAATTGCAATGCTCAAAATTATTAGTGTAACCGTGATCATTTTAATAATTCTAAATTTTAAAGTTCTATTCATTTTGGCTGTTTTTTGCAGTAAATTATTAAAATCCACCACCTCCACGTACTGCAAAAATGATTAAAAACAGTGCAAAAAGCCAGTCAAAACTGCTGCTCTCTATTTTTCGGAATCCGGGTTTGGCACAAAATGTTCCGTCAACTGAAAACGTGTCAAAGGAATGAAAACGAATGGCATAAAATGCCGTGGTTTCATTTAGTAACCTAAACTCTACTTCATTATCCGACAAGGTAATTTCTCCTGTGAAGTCTAAAAATCTGACATTACTATTTACCTGAAGAATGGTTAGATCTTTTTGATTCTTCACCATTAACCGAAAGAATATTTTTTGATCTTCCATTTTCTTTTCACATACTGCCAAAAGCAGGAAGAGTGTTCCAATGAATATGAAATAATTTCGATTCATTTTTTTAGATTTTTCAATTTCTTTCT
>JBEPWX010000525.1:0-2876 GCA_041642235.1 Mariniphaga sp. | reverse complement strand
TCCTGGCCCACCAAGTTGTACTTCTGCCCACCCGGCATAAACACCAAGTGCCTCATGTGCAGTAGAATGATAATGATGATAATTGTAGATACCATTTCTCCATGAACCACCCCAGCTATTTTTCGCAAATATAGCTTCAACAGTTGAAGCTGGATTTGATCCCGAAAAATTAAAGATGTTCTTATAAATCAAAACAGGTAATTCTGAATTATTAGGGAATAAACCATTTTCAGCCAATGGCAAGACATCTATCTTAATATTTTTATTTATCTGGGTGTTCATATCACAAAAAAATTAAAATAAAACCAATGCTAAATATTTGTTTTAATATCATTATTCAGTTTTTTTTCTTAACAATCTGTCTTTACTTTTTGTTAATTTGCCACTTCATTTATTGAAAATTAAAATAGCCGGATCTAAATAGAAATCATTTAAATGACTACAAACAGAACAACAAAAAAACACCTTCTTTTGGTTTTAAAAGGAATGGGTATGGGTGCAGCCGATGTGATACCTGGGGTATCGGGAGGCACAATTGCTTTCATAGCAGGCATTTACGAAGAATTAATTGACTCTATAAAATCAATAAACGTAAATGCACTAAAGCTTTTATTAACTGGAAAAATTTTGGTTTTCTGGAAATCAGTTAATGGAAATTTCTTAGCAAGTGTTCTGCTGGGTATTGCCATCAGCATTTTATCGCTTGCCAAAGCACTGGGATATTTGCTTCATAATTATCCTATCCTGGTATGGTCTTTTTTCTTTGGGCTAATTGTAGCTTCAGCTATTTATGTTGCCCGTGCAATTAAAAAATGGAATATGGGAACAATTGTTGCCGGCATTACGGGCATTCTAGTAGCTTTCTTTATTACTATTATTTCACCGGCAGAAGCAAATACCTCATGGTTGTTTATTTTTATTTCCGGTTCCATTGCCATTTGTGCCATGATCTTACCCGGTATATCCGGTAGTTTCATCCTGGTATTATTGGGTATGTATCGCTTTATCCTCGATGCAGTAGGCAACCTTAATATTCCGGTTATAGCCCTTTTTTTGGCTGGTGCCGCTATTGGTATTATTGCATTCTCTAATCTTCTGTCATGGCTGCTGAAAAATTACCACAACCTGACCATTGCATTACTGGCAGGTTTTATGGTTGGCTCTCTCAATAAAGTGTGGCCATGGAAAAAAATTACAGAAACATTTATCGATAGACACGGGGAGGTGAAATCACTGGCAGAAACCAATATCCTGCCCGGAACATACGAGCAGATCACCGGTAGTAATCCATTACTTGCCGGAGCAATATTACTTGCAATAGCAGGTTTTGCGCTTATATTTGTACTTGAAGGATTAACTTTAAAAAAGGACTGACTTTTTGTTCAGGATTAGCTTTAAATTGCGCAAAATTGAAATATGAATCGAATCATGAGATATCAATGATGAAATAGTCTGTTCAGAAAACAGCTTTTAACGATTCATCTGAATTATCCTTTATTTTTTTTATCTAAAATAAATACAATCAAATGAAGCAATACGGTCTGATAGGATTTCCACTGACGCATTCATTTTCAAAACTTTATTTCACTAAAAAATTTGAAAATGAAAACATTAATGCCATTTATACTAATTTTGAAATAAAAAATATTACTAAGTTTCCGGGAATTATTGATTCCAATCCTATGCTGACAGGTCTAAATGTCACTATTCCATATAAAGAACAGGTAATTCCATATCTGGATGAATTAGATGAAGCAGCTGAAAAAGTGGGTGCTGTGAATACAATAAAAATTATTCATGATGAGGGAAAAGTAATTCTAAAAGGATACAACACCGATACCTGGGGATTTGAAAATTCACTTAAACCCATGTTAAAGGATTACCATAATAAAGCAATTATATTGGGAACAGGCGGAGCTTCCAAAGCCATTAAATACGTATTGAAAAAACTTGGAATTGAATTCGTCTCAGCATCTATCGAGGAATTAAAATCAAACGAAATCAGATATGAAGATATAGACGAAAACCGGATGAAACAAAATCTTCTGATTATAAATGCAACCCCTTTGGGCACATACCCTAATGTAAAAGACTTTCCCCCAATACCTTATGAGCACCTGACAAAAAAACATCTGTTGTTTGATTTAGTATATAATCCGGAAACAACCAAATTCCTGGAAAAAGGTAAAGAAAAAGGAGCTTCGGTAAAAAACGGATATGAAATGTTGCTCGGACAGGCAATACGATCGTATGAAATATGGGAACAGTAAATTATGAAATTCAGAAGTGGATAAAATGGAGAACTCTAATAAAAAAAGAATAAAAAGAATATTATTTGTTTGCCTCGGAAATATTTGCCGGTCACCCAGTGCAGAAGCTGTTTTTACAGGTAAAGTAAAAAAGGAAAAATTGACCGGCGACTATGAAATTGATTCAGCAGGAATTGGTGGTTGGCATGTGGGTAAACCTGCCGATAAAAGGATGCAAAAACATGCAATCAGGCGTGGGTATAATCTTACCAGTATAGCCAGGCAATTTGACCCGCAATCTGATTTCGACTGGTTCGATATGATCATCGCCATGGATGATGAAAATGTGGAAGACCTGAAACGCATGGCCAGGAATGAAAGGGACCTGAAAAAAATTCACAAAATGACTGATTTTAGCAAGGAATGGAGGTATACCGAAGTGCCTGACCCTTACTATGGTGGTGAAGAAGGATTTGAATTGGTGCTTGATTTACTGGAAGATGCCTGTGAAGGATTACTTGAAGCCACAAAGTGATAAATTACTTATTTTATCTTAAAATATCAACTAATACCGACACAGTCCCCTGCTGTTTTTCCAAATCATCCGCTAATTTCTGAACATCCAGA
>JBEPWX010000524.1:0-2879 GCA_041642235.1 Mariniphaga sp. | reverse complement strand
AGGTAATGCAGCAATCGGGAAATTCAGTGTCAGTTGCATGGCAGGGTGGTGAACCTACACTCATGGGGCTCGATTTTTATAAACGTGCCATTGAACTGGAAATGAAATACGGACATGGCCAAACAGTTGGTAATGGATTACAAACCAATGGTATTCTTCTAAATCCAGAGTGGGCCGATTTTTTAAAAAAATATGACTGGCTGGTTGGCCTTTCGCTTGACGGACCGGAACATATCCATAATCGATATCGAATGGATAAGGCTGGTAAAGGGACTCATCAAAGAGTTGAAGATAATATCCGAATGCTACTCGAAAGCGGTGTTGCTGTAAATGTGTTGGCTACCTTAAACGATTACTCTGTTCAGTTTCCAGATGAAACATACGATTATTTCAAATCTCTCGGATTGACCTGGATGCAATTTATTCCCATAGTAGAGACCGATCCATTGGATTCTTCCAGAGCAGCACCTTTTTCAGTTTCGGCAAAAGCTTACGGAGAATTCCTCTGTCGGATATTTGATTTATGGATAGCTGATTTTGTAAATGGTCAACCTACCACCCAGGTGCGGCATTTCGATTCGGTCTTTTATCCCTATGTCGGACTTCAGGCACCCGAATGTACCATGATGAAAGAATGTGGCCCGTACGTGGTTATTGAACACAATGGCAATGTCTATAGTTGTGATTTTTTTGTTGAACCCAAATGGAAACTGGGTAATGTCATGAATCACAAGATTATAACTCTGCTAAATTCGAAAAAACAACAGGCTTTTGGCGCTGCCAAAGCGATGCTTCCCGGAGAATGTCGTCGTTGTCCATGGCTCAGTAAATGTTACGGAGGTTGTACAAAAGACCGCATTAAAGACCCTCAGGACAATCGGAAACCACGGTTCTGCCAGTCGTATAAAATGTTTTTTTCACATGCCGACCAAACAATGAGATTTTTGGCCGAAGATTGGAAGAAAAACCAGCGCGACATGCAGGAAAAAGAACGCACTGGCGGAACATATAATGCTTTTAAGGATTTTATCAATTAAAACCGATCTTAATTTCACCTAGCAAATACCTCTTGCCATTTTAAAATTGGAAGGATGATAATTTAAATATTCTACAAGCTATTCTTTAAAGCAACCTTGTTTTATACATTTCAGGATTTAAAATTAAATCTTAGCACAAAAAAATACATCACAAATTATTTACCGGTTCAAAGCTGCCAATACACATTAATTATGTGCTGAATAACATCTGGCTACAAAATCAGCCAGAAAAAAAGCCCTCCGGGAGCGGAAGGCCTTTTCTGTATTGGTTATTTAATTTTTTGCAATTATTTTGCGTAGCTAACCACACGGGTTTCCCGAATAACAGTAATTTTAATCTGCCCCGGATAGGTCATTTCATCCTGAATACGTTTAGAAATATCGTAAGAGAGCTGTTCTGCCTCCTGATCACTCATTTTATCGGAACCTACAATAACACGTAATTCGCGTCCGGCCTGTATAGCATAAGTTTTTGTAACTCCCGGATATGAAAGTGCCAGATCTTCCAGGTCTTTCAATCGTTTGATGTAGGATTCCACCACTTCACGTCGTGCCCCGGGCCGTGCACCTGAGATGGCATCACAGACCTGCACAATAGGTGCCAGTAATGTCTCCATCTCCACTTCGTCATGGTGTGCACCGATGGCATTGCTGATATCTGGCTTTTCCTTATATTTCTCGGCTAACTTCATTCCATATACTGCATGGGGTAATTCAGGCTCATCATCCGGTACTTTGCCAATATCGTGCAGTAAACCGGCACGTTTGGCTTTCTTTGGATTTAACCCAAGCTCTGAGGCCATTATAGCACATAGATTGGCAACTTCACGAGAGTGCTGCAGTAAATTTTGTCCGTAAGAAGATCTATACTTCATTTTACCTATTAATCGTACCAGCTCAGGATGGAGTCCATGTACACCTAAATCAATAGCAGTACGCTTACCAGTTTCAATTACTTCTTCCTCTACCTGCTTTTTTACTTTTTCAACAACTTCTTCGATGCGTGCAGGATGAATTCTTCCGTCGGTTACTAATTGGTGCAAAGCCAAACGGGCAATTTCACGACGTACAGGATCAAAAGCGGAAAGCACAATGGCTTCAGGAGTATCATCAACAACAATCTCCACACCGGTAGCAGCTTCCAATGCACGGATATTTCTACCTTCCCGGCCGATAATACGTCCTTTTATTTCATCACTCTCGATATGAAAGATAGTAATGGCATTTTCAACAGCAGTTTCTGTTGCTACACGTTGTATCGATTTCACAACTATTTTTTTTGCTTCTTTATTGGCGGTTTGCCTGGCTTCCTCCATAATTTCATTGATAAAGGAAGATGCTTCCGACTGGGCTTCATCCTTCAGCGACTCTACAAGCTGGGCTTTAGCTTCTTCTGCCGATAAACCTGAAAGTTGCTCAAGTTTTTCCAGGTTTAACCGGTGGATCTTTTCCAGTTCTTCACTCTTAAGTTCTACCCGTTGCATCTGTGCATTCAGGTTCTCACGAAGCGTTTCAACTTCCTTCCGGGAGATTTCAAAATCCCGGGTTTTCTTCTGCAGTTCTTCACGACGTTGGTTAATGCTCGTTTCACGGGCATTCATTTTATTTTCCAACACATTTATTTTAGAGTTTTTCTCCTGGATAAATTTTTCATGTTCGGTTTTCAACTGTAAAAACTTTTCCTTTGCCTGAAGAATTTTATCTTTCTTAATTACTTCTCCTTCATTTTTGGCTTCACTGATTATTTTTCGCTTTTTCTTTTTCAGGGCTTTATCCCAGGCATAATATGCCAGAATTCCACCGATTATAAAACCGGCGGCAGCTCCTATAATGATCGATATC
>JBEPWX010000523.1:0-2899 GCA_041642235.1 Mariniphaga sp. | reverse complement strand
ACAATTCAGATCAAAAGTTACATGATTCACACATTAATAAAATCCTGTCTTGTTTTTAATTACAAATGAAAGTTAGTAGAAAGGAGATTTATAAAAAATATCAAAAGATCAATCCGGTTAAAGATTATTTTGATTGTTGTACAGAGGGTTTCTCCAGGGAATATTTTGAAATCCTTCATTAATCCAAGTCCTGGCACAGGGATAATTTGATGTAAAAAGTTGATGATAAACTACGGAATTACTTCTTCATATGTGTGTAAATTTTGAAATATCAACCACCGACAACAGGCATTTTTGTTCATCCTCGGTTACTACGCCTTCCATATAAATAGGGCTCAGCTGTTTATTTTCGTAACCAAGCATCACTTCGCACGATTCTTTTGCATTACTGGCATATACTTTTCTATAGAAGTTGTTAAAAACCGGCATGGAATCTTCAGCGATAAAAAGTTTAAAATTACTGCCAATTAAGCTAAAGCGCCTTTCGCCCAACATATCAGCACCCGTAAAATTCAGGTCGCAGATTGTTCCGTCAGTATCGAGCGAAAAATAACCCAATGGGGCCAGATCGAACAACATGGTGTATTTTTTCAGGGCTGTTTCCGCTGTAACGTTAGCCTGACGCAGCTCTTCGTTCTGCATCTCCAATTCAATCTGGTGTACCTGCAATTCGTGAACTAGTTTCTTAACGTCGGCATCCCTTAAATCATCTGCTTTTTTTCTTTGCATTTCATTGAGCTGCCTTTCAGCTTTTTTTCGCAAACTACGGGCGTTGTTAAAATCATTTTCCTTTTCCATAATAACTTATCTGTTCTTAGCTATAATTAGTAATTCTGAAGGTAACTGCTGGTAGTTTACATATACCTTTATAGCCCATTCAACATCCGATTCATTTGCACCGGCTGCAATTACCTTCATTTTAATATTTTTATTTGCTGTTTTTTTCAAAAGCGTGTCCATTTGTTGTTGGGTCTTTTCTCGCAGTCTTTCAGGTATAAATAAGTTCAAATAATTTCTTCCAGTTACATCTTCGCGTTTTTTGCCAAAAAAGGTTTCAGCTGCTGAATTAAATTCCAAAATTTTCCAGTCAGCTGATAATTTTATGATTGGATTGGCAGATAAATCGGAGAGCATCCGGTTCTCCATTTTCGTCTTCTGCAACTTTTCTGCTACCAGTATGAGTTCTGAAATGTCGATAAAGGTAATTACCAGCCCGTCGATCCTGTCATCGAACGTGCGGTAGGGCATGATACGAATAGAAAACCACCTGCCGTCTTTAGTAGGGATTTGCTTTTCAATAAAAATAAGTGTTTTTAAAACTTCCAGAGCATCTTCTTCCAGTTCCGGATAAATGAGTTGTGAAACCTGATCGGTAAAAGGCCGGCCAATATCGCTTTTAATCAGTTTGAAGATTTTGGTTGCCTGATTGGTGAAACGGCGGATATTAAGCTCCTTATCGAGAAACAAAGTAGCAATATCTGTGCTGTTAAGCAGGTTTTTCATATCGTTATTTACCCTGGAATAATCATCTACCTTCGCCATCAATTCGGCATTGACCGTCTGAAGTTCTTCATTCAGGCTTTGCATTTCTTCTTTAGAGGTGGTAAGTTCTTCATTGGTTGATTGCAATTCTTCGTTGCTTGATTGCAGTTCTTCATTGGTTGATTTCAGTTCTTCCTGCGAAGTTTGCATCTCTTCCAGAATGTTTTGTATCTCTTCACGAGAATGTTGCAACTCTTCCTCAAGTTCTGCTTCTCTGACACTGGTTGCTGTTTCTTCTCCTTTTTTCTCCTGTGGTTTAATTCCGGCAGGTTGCGGAACATCTGTGAAAATGATCATTATCTTACCATATAAAGGTTCCGGCTTATGAATCCACTGAATAGTTACATTTAAGGTTAATGAACCTCCATTTGTACCGATTTTTACATGGTGCAACACCACAGCTTCTCTATTCATTACCGCTTTGCGAAATCCAATGGCAAAATCATTTTGAAATCCTGGACGAAGCATAGCGAATATATTCATGTTTGCTTTTCCCACAGCGGGCTCCAGGTATTTTCCCGTTCGTCCGCTGATATATAATATATCACCATTTTCATTTACCAAAACCCCGGCAGGTGAAAATTGCTGAAGCAGCAGTTGATCGGCAAGTGATTGTATGTTTGTAATTGGTCTGTCAGATTCAGTGTTTTCTACATTGCTCATTTTTAACCGGGTAAATGAAGATGGAAAATCGTATAGTTGGGGGTTTAGGTTGGCAACAGAACGTTTATAAATTTTCAGGGCCGAATCTGCCGGAGTAAAAAGATGACTTTGCACACCAAGAGTTTCGGATGTACCAAGCATTAAAATACCTTCCAAATTAAGACTGTAGTAAAATAAGCCGAGCAACTTTTGCTGTAATTCAGGCTCCATATATATTAGCAGATTCCGGCAAGAAAGTATATCAATATTTGTAAAAGGCGGATGCATGATAATGTTGTGTTGCGCAAAAACAATCATCTCCCTTATCTCCGTATTAATGCGGTACACATCATCTGTTTTGGTAAAGAACCGGCTCAGCCTTTTAGGCGACACATCGGCAGTAATATTATCGGTAAATAATCCCTTACGTGCAATATTAATAGCATCAATATCGATATCGGAAGCAAAGATTTGTAAGGATATTCCTAAGTTCGGATTGATTTTTTCCAGCACTTCCTTAAATACAATGGCCAGGGAATAAGCTTCTTCTCCCGTAGAACAGCCAGGAATCCAGGCTCGTAATTGTGAATGGGGTTTCGCTTTTTCAATCAAGGCCGGAATTACCTTTTCTTTTAATTTTTCCCAAACCAGGGAATCGCGAAAAAAATTAGTTACACCAATCATTAATTCCTTGAACAGGATGTGCACCTCCTTT
>JBEPWX010000522.1:0-2924 GCA_041642235.1 Mariniphaga sp. | reverse complement strand
CCTTATCAACGGTTACTTTCTCAGCTTCACCTAACATCTCCAGGGTTGTCTGTTCAAGTTTCATACCTTTTTCTTCGGTAATAACCGAACCACCTGTAAGTACAGCTAAATCTTCGAGCATTTCCTTCCGGCGATCTCCAAAACCGGGAGCTTTAACAGCACATACTTTCAATGAACCACGTAACCTGTTAACAACCAGAGTAGCCAGGGCTTCACCATCAACATCTTCTGAAATAATCATCAGCGGGCGACCAGCCTGTGCAGTTTGTTCCAATACAGGAAGCAGGTCCTTCATGGTGCTGATTTTCTTATCATGAATCAGAATGTAAGGGTTTTCAAGTTCTGCAGCCATTTTTTCTGCATCGGTAACAAAATATGGAGAAATATAACCCCTGTCGAACTGCATTCCTTCCACAACATCTACATAAGTATCGGTACCTTTCGACTCCTCGATGGTGATAACCCCTTCCTTGTGCACCTTTTGCATTGCTTCGGCAATCAAAGCACCGATAGTTTCCTCGTTATTTGCTGAAATTTTAGCAACCGATTCTATTTTTTTATAGTCATCACCTATGGTATGTGCCTGCTCTTTTAGGTTACTTACTACTTTGATAACTGCCTTATCAATACCACGTTTTAAATCCATCGGATTAGCGCCTGCAGCTACGTTTTTCAATCCAACGTTAATTATCGACTGGGCCAAAACAGTTGCTGTGGTAGTTCCGTCACCTGCATCATCGCCGGTTTTGGATGCAACCTCCTTTACCATTTGGGCTCCAAGGTTTTCATATGCATCGGGAAGCTCAATTTCCTTAGCAACGGTAACACCATCTTTTGAAATCTGTGGTGCACCAAATTTTTTCTCAATAACTACATTCCGGCCTCTGGGGCCCAGTGTTACTTTCACTGCATTTGCCAACTGGTCAACGCCTGACTTTAACCTGTCACGGGCATCAATGTTGAATCTAATTTCTTTTGCCATTTTTATTTACTTTTTTGAATTTTAACTTAAGCAATGTACAATACATCGGATTGCGACATGAGCATGTAATCCACTCCGTCGACAGTCAATTCAGTACCTGAATACTTGCCGTAAACTACAATATCGCCTACATTGATTTCCATAGGCTCATCTTTTTTAGCGGCTCCGACTAATACTACTGTTCCTTGCTGTGGTTTTTCTTTTGCTGAATCTGGAATTATAATTCCACTTTGTGTTTTTTCTTCGGCTTCCTGGGGTTTTACCAGGATTTTTCCTGCCAGAATTTTACCTTTTAGTTCTGCCATTGTTTTTTTTTGTTTTGTTATTAAACATACATTATTTCAAAAAATCGACATACTGTTCAAACACATTCTGTACCAAAAGAAAAAGAGATAGATTTTATTGTCAGAAAGGGACAAAATTGCACATCCTACAAAATCAGGCATTTACCCCAGTGAACAGATTTCATTAATTACCAATACAATAGATAAAAATGACACATGCTCTGACAGGGTGACAAAAAGGCAAAAATTTATTCAAATCTATAATCATAAACCTGTCGAAAACCTCGCAGAAAATCAGAAGCATTCAACCGTTTCTTACCTGAAAGCTGCAAATCGGTTATTTCCAGCCAGCCATCTGCACAGGCAACGTTTAAATAGGTTTCATCATCTGAATCGATTGTTCCGGCAGGAGCAATTCCAGCTGCAATAACGGGCTGAGCAAAAAAGATTTTACAAGGAAAAGTACGTCCTGAATTTTTATGCACCAGGTTTGCCCATGCTGCCGGGTGTGGCGATAAACCCCG
The DNA here is from genome assembly GCA_041642235.1 of Mariniphaga sp. GTDB lineage: Bacteria > Bacteroidota > Bacteroidia > Bacteroidales > Prolixibacteraceae > Mariniphaga. The sequence goes on along the minus strand of JBEPWX010000522.1, from coordinate 1,134 downwards.
GATAAGATTTCTCACGTCCCGTACTTTTTTCGACCATTCGATTTTACAGTCTTCTTTAAATATTTTTGGTGCCGGTTTCAGGTATTTCTCACGGACAAGTTCCGACTGTGTTATTGCCTGCACATTATCTTCAGCCAAAGCATCCACAGTTTCAAGAACTAACTCCGCCCCTGTCTTCATTAACCTGTCATGTAAATCTCCCACTGTGTCGTTATCTTCTATCTTAGTTTCACGCTGAAATAGAATTTTTCCTGTATCTACATCATGATCCAGCAGAAAAGTGGTCACTCCGGTTTTAGCTTCACCATTAATAATAGCCCAATTTAAAGGTGCCGCTCCTCTGTATTGCGGAAGCAATGAAGCATGCAGATTAAAAGTCCCCAGCCTTGGCATACTCCATACCACCTCAGGCAGTATACGGAAAGCCACAACCACCTGTAAATCGGCATTATATGATCGTAACTCTTCAATGAACTCCGGATTTTTCATTTTCTCAGGCTGAAGAACTGGCAAACCCTTTTCGGCAGCATACTTTTTAACTGCCGATTCAGTTAGTTTTTTTCCACGCCCGGCAGGTTTATCCGGTGCTGTTATTACTGCTACTACATTATAGCCCTTTTCCACAAGTGCCGATAAACTTGCAACTGCAAAATCAGGAGTTCCCATAAACAGTATTCGAAGTTCCTTTCCTGTCATAATACATCAATTTTGAACAAAAATAAACATTCAAATACAATTATTTACTATTTCAAAGTGTAATCCAGCTAATTATGAGAAATGAATTACTGCCCAATTTCACATCACAGTGTAAAATTCTGCAAATTGTGAAAAAAATGAATGCATTTTATAAGTCATGTAAAGACAAGAAGCAAATGATACCACAGTCCATTAAATTATTTCCAATCTCATTTTAACCAAAAGAGTTGAATGTGCTGCAAAAAATATATAGTTTTAACCCATTTATAATTTAGCCAGCTTCTGCAAATACTTATAATATTTCTAATGGGAAGAATTAAAAAACTGCCAGCCTATTTTAAATCTTAAAAATAAATTCATTATAGCAAGCAAAGCAGTTTTAGATAATAAAGTGAATATGAAAACAGCAGTAATTGGAACAGGAGGAGTTGGTGGATA
>JBEPWX010000521.1:0-2929 GCA_041642235.1 Mariniphaga sp. | reverse complement strand
CTTTTTACATGCATTATTTAGCATTCCAACAATGTCTTTTCCATAGGAACTATTCATTATGTTGTAATCCTGGAGCTTTGAATCGAACATACAAAAGCCATCATGATGCTTTGAAGTGAAAACCATGTATTTCATTCCGGCTTCCTTAGCTAAATCAACCCATTCATCAGGATTGAATGTTACAGGATTAAAACGATCGACATATTCCTGATATTCTTCTATCGACATTTTATAATGTGCCCTGGCCCATTCGTTTCTTCCTATTTCTGAATATACCCCCCAATGAATGAACATGCCAAACTTAAGCTTTCCAAACCATTCAAGAGTTTCTTCCTTTGATTGAGAGAGACTTTTTTCTGCCGTACCTAAAATAAAAAGGAGAAAACATAAAACAACGAAAATATTCTTCATTTTTCAGTAGTTAATGATCCGTTTATGTAGAAACTTACCTGACTTCATACTTTCCATCTTTAAGCAAGCCCATTCTACTGATATCAATTTGCTTAATTCCCAGAGCAAATGCAGGAGAATTATTTTTCAGTTTGAACCCTGCATCGTTAAATCCTTCAAAAATGGGGTCAGCTACAACAGAGTTTATATCCAGACCATTAGCTTTTACCTCATCCAGTTTTTCCTGATTATTTGGATCTTCTCCTGCATCATAATAAAGATTTTTATCAACTTTAAAATCGCTGTAACTGGTTAAATGAGCCAACGGATAATAGATTGACACTCCAAAAAAAGGTTGTGTTTCACCCTCAGACTGGTAGCAAATATTATTTTCAATGACAGTCCCTTTTATTACCGGCCCAACAGGAGAAACGTTTATAAAATATTGTTTAGGATAATTTAAACCATGAAACCATTGTGACCATTGCCAGTCTATAATATAATTATTCGTTACGGTACATGGATGTTTGATTTTTATCCCTTCATTAGTAAATTTATAGATTACATTTTCCGTTATCGTCACATTTTTTGCCTGGTCGTCTGCCCTGATGATTCCATGAAGAAAAACATCAGTATTATTGTGAAGATAATTTCTGCGTGCAACATTTCCCAGTCCTGTACCTGAAAAATATATACCATTACCATCGTCGATAGTATTATTTATATGGTGAAGTTCATTATATTCAACTATATTATCACTGGAAAAAAGATAGTTTTCAATTATCTCATCCCAGTCATCAGCATAAGGTTCAAAACGGTGCCAGTCTTCATGGCCCACATCAAATATATTAGAGATATTTGTATGATTAACTGTGCCAGTAATCTCTCTTCTGCCTTTCATACGGGGATTCATAAATTGCGGACGTGGTCCGCTTATTACAATTCCTGTATATGGTGTATCATAAATGAGGTTATGCGCTATTCTGTTACCACCGCTTTGCCAGATAAAGATACCAGGTGAATGCCAGTATGATTGCCCGATATCATGAATTTCATTATTAACAATCAAATTATTTTTATTTACATCTTCTCCGCCGGGACCATACCCAACAATTAATATACTTGTTCCTCCAAGATTAGAAAAATAACTATTTACAACTTTATTATTCTGGCTATAAAAATCAAACCGTACTCCACCTCCGCCACTGTTGGTGAAGATACATTCATCAACTGCACAATTTTCTGTATTAACAAATCGTACCAGCGCATCTGATTTGTCATAAAATGCCCAATCGTGCTGAATACCAACATCAACATCTTCCCAGGTATCTCTGTTTCCTCCAATAAAAGTTATTCCATGAAATACAATATTTCGAATGATTTTATTGTTCTTCTGATCACCTTCGACCCGGATTATTTCCTTTAATAAAGGATAATAAACATTTTCCGGTTCATTCTCTTTTGGCCAATAATATATTTTCCCTTCTAATGTATTAATTACCCATTCTCCCGGTTCATCCAAATAATCTATAGCATTTTGTACCCATAGATTGTATTGTTTTTCATACCAAAAGCCTTTAAGCCTGGAAACCCGGTATGTAGCTGGTATGGTTGTATATGCAGTACTATCTGCCATATTGAGGGATTTAATGGGCAGAATATTCATTATCCAGCCTTCATATGGCCGCACAACTGCTTCAATATCCTGAAGGTTTTCCCACTGCCTGAATGACTGTTTTGGAAAATTAAAAAAACTCAATTGATCAATGGTAGGCACCGCTTTTATATTTTCAAAGGTCTTTTCATTTTCAGTTGTATGAAGTCCGCTGGAAACAGCATTGACAAGAGGACCTGAATCAGTTAGAAGAAAACGAGCCGGATTATTTTTTCCCTCCATAGGAATATCGGCAACCCATACATTTCCATTTGCATTTTCAGGCAAATTCGGCAACCGGGTTTCCACCTGGGACCAACCCGATATTTTTTTTCCAGCATGAAATACCGGTATTTCATCACCGAATGCTGAGAAAATAATTTTATTCGTTCCCTTGCTTAATTCCTCCTCCTTAAAAATGGTCGTTTGATCGAAATAATAAGTTCCTCCTCTTATATAAACCTTTATTTCTTCGTTTTCAGCTCCTTCGGAAATTGTTTTGATTACAGCTTCTTTCGCTTTGTTTATAGTCAAAAATGGTTTATTTTTTGTACCTGGATTGTTATCATCTCCAGAGGGAGAAACAAAAAAGGTTGAATCATTGTAGGAACATGAATTTAAAAACAGTGCACTTAATATTGTTATTACTAATTTTTTAATCTCCATTTCCATCTATATATTATAAATTCCGAAATCATTGTTTCACTATAGCAATTATTCTGCTTTTCCATTTTTAAGCAATCCCATTTTTTCAAATTCTATCTGGTTAATGCCCAAGTTGAAAGCAGGTGAATCTTTCTTCAACCTGAACCCCTTAGATTCAAAACCTTCAAAAAGAGGATCAGCAATAATACTATTCTGTTCAACACCTTGTTCCTGAAGCTC
>JBEPWX010000520.1:0-2930 GCA_041642235.1 Mariniphaga sp. | reverse complement strand
GCTGCACTGAGTGTGAATAAATTTCCCGGCCAAAAAGTCGGGTGAGCCCGGTTTGTATTTTGTTATCCGAGTCCATCAGCCGGCGTGCAACAGCATCTGCTTCAAAAACAGGAATCCCCAGCAACCTGAACACATTGCCGACTGTTGACTTCCCGCTGCCGATGCCTCCTGTTATTCCCACTGCCAATGCCATTGCTTCTCTTTTAATTATTCAGTTTCAATTAAATATTCTACAGAAGAAGGTGACACTTTAACCAACTGAATAAATATGGGAGTGGCTTCAATCTGCACATCAAGGGTTTCCCTGTCGGCTGTAACCTGATTGTAATCGACTGTTGCCGTGAAATCGGCCGATGAAATGCTTTCGTAACTGCTTAAGCCTACCATTACGGAGATCGTAACCTGGGGGGGAAAGAGCTTAATTTGCACCTTTTCCGGTAAATTTATTATCTGTACGGGCAGGTTGATTTTCTTTTCTGTAAACTTTTCTACCGGTACAGATAAAACCACCCGGTCGGGAGAGAGTTCGGTTCTCACCGGATGCTGTACGCGAATGAACTGTTCTACGCTGGTTTCAAGATCATCGAAGGTTACCGGTACAGTGGGCAGGGAAGTAATGGTGTCCAAAACTCCGGCAGGACCTGAGATTTCCACACTGTCGGGTTTTATAATCAGCGTACCGTTGAGGTTATACTGGGGCTTGAAGTTCAATGTAACCTGGGGATTGACCGGCACAAGCCGGGTCTCCAGACTGTCGAATCGTAAAAGCAGGGATGATGGCGATACTTCAATAATCGATATCTCATTACTCACCTGGTTACCAATCCTTCTTATAAGGCTTTCGCTTGTAACCCTGACATTACTTTCTATGCTTTCAACATCCTGGGCAAATGCAGATAAATCGAGCAGAATAGGAGAAAAAGAAAATGCCAGTTTATGACGCAGCAATGTAAAACCATGAGCCTCTACCCTCAGGTCGATTTTGGCAGGGGGATTATTGGCAAGAAAAAGGTTTTCAGGGGGATTCACATATTTCACGTTATAGGAAAGGACCGCATTGTAGCTTTTACTTAAGGCATCTAAAAACCACAGAGTGGTGGCAATCAGCAGGCAAACTGAAAAAATAAAAATCCGCCTGTCGTTTCTTATTCTGTCCAGCCGGAGGTAGCTTGTTATTTTCGATATTATATGGTTCATTATTATTCCAAAGCCACAAAATTAATCATTCATTTTTCATGAGGGCTTTTTTTTTGAATTAAAGAGAGTGAGCTGTTTTTATTGGAAACCAGTTCTTTGTTTGTGAACAAATTAATATAGCCCCTAATATACGAAAAATATCTGCTGACATTGTCACTGCCGGTTATGCTGCCCCTAAACTTATCGTATTAAAACCTATGCCTCAAGGTATATTATCTTTTTGAAGGCAATTTATTTAACTTTTATCTTTTTATATGATGTGATTTTACAAACGACGGGCATTTTTCTTTACATCAAAAATTATGTTATAATAAAAAAACGAACCTGTTACATTGACCTGATGCCGGGTAAACTTGTTTTTCAGGTATCCTGAAGAAAAAAATCATTTATCAAAAGCATTAATTCTCCTGATGGTAATTTAAAGGAGTTGAAAATTGCTGCTCCTGCAAAAAAATGATATTTTTGTTTAATACCATTCAACGATCATTAAAAATATGAAGATTTCAGTGGTAGGTACAGGTTATGTAGGATTGGTAACCGGTACTTATTTTATCGAAACAGAAGTTGAAGTAGTTTGTGTTGATGTTGACGAACAGAAAATAAAAATGCTTAATATCCGGCAAATACCCTTCAATAGGGCGAAAACCAATTTAATATTTACTTATGAAACGAATTCTTGTAACCGGAGGAGCAGGTTTTGTAGGCTCTCATCTTTGTGAATACCTGTTGGACCAGGGGAATGAAGTGATTTGCCTGGATAATTATTTTACAGGAAAAAAAGAAAAGATTATTCATCTGATGGATAATCCCTGGTTTGAATTGGTAAGGCATGATATCACAATGCCTTATTTTATTGAAGCAGATGAAATATACAATCTGGCCTGTCCTGCTTCTCCGGTACATTACCAGTACAATGCCATAAAAACAATCAAAACATCGGTAATGGGTGCCATAAATATGCTTGGTCTGGCCAAGCGCACAAAGGCAAAGATACTCCAGGCTTCCACCAGTGAAGTATATGGCGATCCGGAGTTGCATCCACAGCCGGAACATTACTGGGGCCATGTTAACCCTATTGGTGTCCGCTCCTGCTACGATGAAGGTAAACGGTGCGCTGAATCGCTGTTTATCAACTACTACCAGCAGAACAATGTAAAAATAAAAATCGTTCGGATTTTTAATACGTACGGTCCGAAAATGGAGCCCGACGATGGAAGGGTCGTTTCCAACTTTATTGTTCAGGCATTGCAAAATAACGACATCACCATCTTTGGCAACGGCAAGCAGACCCGCAGCTTCCAGTATGTAAGCGACCTGGTTTCAGGTATGGTGCGAATGATGGAAACAGGTGACGACTTCACCGGACCGGTCAATATCGGAAATCCCGGAGAGTTTACTATGCTTGAACTGGCTAAGGAGATACTCGACATCACCGGTTCAAAATCGAAAATTGTGTACCTGCCCCTGCCTCAGGACGACCCTGCACAGCGCCGGCCCGACATTTCCCTTGCTCAGGAAAAACTTAATGGCTGGAAGCCTGTTGTTCCCCTGCGCGAAGGCCTCATAAAAACAATCGAGTACTTTGATGATTTACTCTCAGGTAAATAATTGCAGGTTTCGGCCCGCGCATGCCGGTGCAGGTAACAGTTTGAAATCATTCGAAATGGTTTGAAGGTTCATTTGGTTCATGTAGTTCATTTTGTTGGAACAGACCAGGTACAGGAGTATAGCCC
>JBEPWX010000519.1:0-2931 GCA_041642235.1 Mariniphaga sp. | reverse complement strand
AATCCTAATGGCTTCCTTTACATCATATGAACCGTTTGAATCGGCATAAATGGTCATATCATCACCAAAAGCTTCACGAACCAGGGGAATCAGTCTCTCAGAACGCCCTTGAGGCATTTCAGGAGCATTCATTCGCCCGCCCACCTTGAATTTCAATGCTTTTGCACCTGTTTCCGCCACCTGTTTCTTAATACCTTCAATGGATTCTTCGGCCGACCTTCCCCTGAAATTATTAGCCTGATAGACTGCTATCTCAGGATGATGAATTTCACCTATCAATTCACCCATAGGTTTCCCGGCTATTTTTCCCAGCAAATCAAGGATGGCAAATTCGATGGTAGCCAGTGGCACCCATAGTGCAAGATTTTGCAACTTGTAGTTGCTCCGGTAAACATATACCTCGTCCAACAATTGCTCAAGCTTTCTGGCATCTTTACCCGGGAAGAAAGGTTGAAGCCTCCGGGTAAAAATGGGATACAATGAAACCATCTGCATATTATTGCTGACGGATAATCCTTCATCTCCCTCTTTGGAACGTACCCTGCATATAAAGTTGTCGTTGAACCGTAAAAGCTCAAGTGTATCAATTATTACAGGTTCGGGAAAAAGCTCTGTTTTAAGCACAGGTTTTGCCAGGATGTTATCCAGTGAAGCGTAAAGCTCAGGATGATTTGAAGGGCTTGCATGGGATGTGCCTTTAATAAAAGCGCTTCCGGCAGTTGCCAGGGCAGCCTTTTTAAAAAAAATACGTCGTGATGTTTGCATAGTCTCACATATTATAGGCTTTCTGCTGAAGGTAATTTTAATACACCATTTCCTGCCTGAAACCAGAACGATTTAGCGAGAAATGAGATGCACACATAATGCAGAGCTTATACAATTATCTGCAATGCAAAATATTTCAACAGCAGAAACAGGTTTTTCATCTTAATCAGTTATAAGTATAAACCAGTTAAAGATGGTAATTTTATCGATACAATCGTCTTGCTTTTTCAAGTTCTTTGGGTTTTCCCACATCCATCCACAGGTCAGATTGATCAAAAAATCCCTTGATTAGATGGTTATATGCAAGATTAAGATACAGGCCGGTCATTGAAAAATAATCATCATCCGGCAATAAATTAAATATTTCAGAGCTGGCAATATGAACGCCACTGAAAGCCATTTCAACAGCGTTTTCAAACTGTTCTGGTACAGATATTTTCTTCTCTCCGGTCTTTTTGTTTATCCAGCCGACCAGTCGTTTGTCTGAACTGAACTTAAAATACCTCTGCGTTTCCCTGTTTCTGACTGCCAAAGTAGCCAGTGCCCCTGACTGAACATGCTCATTGTAAAGGTCGCCAATACTAATGGTGCTTATTACATCTACATTGTACATCAGTACCGGTTCTCCTTTTTTATGGAGTAAAGGGGCAGCTTTTTTAAGTGCACCACCGGTATCGAGCAGCTTAGAAGATTCATCTGAAACAGCAATGTTCACACCAAAATTCCGGTGTCTTAAATAATCTAGCATCAATTCAGAGAAATGATGGACATTGACAACAATATCAGAAATGCCTTCACTTTTGAGTTTTTCAATAACATGAGCCAGCAGTGGCTTATTTCCCACTTCAACAAGCGCCTTTGGTTTGCTGCGGGTTTCCTCTTGCAGTCGTGTTCCGAGCCCGGCAGAAAAAACAATGGCTTTCATTGTTGTTACCTTATGCGGTCCAGACTTCTTACCAATGCCTCATCTTTACCAATAGCACGAATGGCAAGGTAATCAAGTATTGCAGCAATCAACGGAAATGTCATTGGGACGTTATAGACCACCTCAGCATTCTCAAAACCTGCATGCAGAAAATAAAACATAATTCCAAGCAATCCAAGCAACAAGATGATGGTAAATGCCAAAACACGTATTTGCCGGATTCGGTTTTTATACATAAAGATAACTGCCACATGCAGTAAAACAATAAGACCAATGAAGCCCATGACCGGTAATCCGTCAAATATAACTTCATCACCATGCATGATGCCTGTAACATCAAATATATAAACCTCCCCGTTAACTGCCAGTTCGGCAAAATCAAAGTTAAAAAGCATTGCTGTGAACACTGCAGCTATTAGTATATAAACTGTTTGAATTCTTTGGATCATGTTATCTTTAATTGAAAATTGGAAATCTTTTTATTGCCGCCAAAATTACAAATTATTTTTAATGTGAATTCTTTGATTTCATTCAGTCAATCCTTTGAAAAAAAATTTCGGCATTTTCGCTAGCTCCATTCGCCTACCTTCTCCACTTCATCCAGATTAATATACCAGATATAACCCTCAACTTTTTCAAAGCCACTTTTTTTCAGAAATTCAGCATACCTACTTACCTGCAATCTGTACTTGTCCTGCTTTACTTCACCCCACTTGTAATCGGCAACCACTGCATTTTTACCCGAAATCATAATCCTGTCGGGTCGGAGTTGTTTATCGGGCGACAACAAAGTCCGTTCATTCAAAACTTTGCAACTGCCATTGAACCATTTTTTTATCTCAGGCTTTTGCATACTGTTAACCAGCCTGGCCAATATTTCATCCCGCTCAGATGTATTAATTATTCCTTCATTAAGCGCCTGATTACATGCTTTTTCAAAATCGGCTTCAACAATCACCCGGGAAAGAATATCGTGCACCAGCTTTCCTTTATTTTTTACAGATTTTTCTTTTTCTCCCGCAATTAAAAACTCCTCACTATTGAGGCGCAGTGCTATACGTTTACTAAAATCGTTAAAATGATACTTTAAAAGCACATTGGCCTTTTCACCTTTTCGAACTTGTTGAAATGCAGGCAAATAACCAAAAGTAAATGTTGTTTTATCAGAATTCCAGCAATCGGTAAAAGGTGATGTCAGGCACATCTTATCAAGTGAATTTTTAAGCAACGCATTAATCGTT
>JBEPWX010000518.1:0-2939 GCA_041642235.1 Mariniphaga sp. | reverse complement strand
TTTTAAGTGAAGATGGAATGATTGGTATACGAATGAACCAGTTTACCGAGAATTATTTTGAACTGGAAACCGTTAATTATGGCTTTTTTGAATCGATACCTGCAGGAATTAGTCAAGGGGTGCAGATTACCAAGGATTATCTGAAGCAATTTAAATTATTCTTCAGGCCCGAAACAAAAGCATACGAATCGTTAGGTGGTTTTGCCACTATCGGAAATATTTTTCCTGCCACCTGGGACTGGTATTCATTTTGGAATATGACAGCATTTATATCGATTATCCTTGCCATTATGAACTTGTTGCCCATACCAGCCCTCGATGGAGGACATGTGATGTTCCTCTCATTTGAAATGATATCGGGACGCAAGCCCGGTGAAAAATTTATGGAATATGCACAGATTGCAGGAATGCTGCTTCTGCTTGCTTTGGTATTGTATGCCAATGCAAATGATATAATAAAAATGATTAATGGAACGTTTTAATTAAAAAAATCCTATTTTTGTAGTCAAACATTTTAACTTTGCATCATGAATTTATATGTAATTGCAGGATTTATAGGACCACAGGAAATAGTTATCATACTAATTATTGTACTGCTTCTCTTTGGAGGACGTAAAATTCCTGAATTAATGAAAGGCCTGGGTAAAGGAATGAAAGAATTCAAGAAGGCAACCAAAGAGGATGAGGAAGAAACCCAAAATGCCGAACCGGAGAGAATCGATAAATAAACCGGCTTCGGAACTTTCGCGGAAATCCCGTTGTGGCTGAGGTCGCAACGGGATTTTTGTTTATAAATGAATTGAATTATCATTCGATTTATCTGGTAAGATTTTTGTTAAGTTTGCAATAAAATAACATATATATCGATGAAAATTAAATTTTTACACGGAATCTTTATAGCTGCTGTAATTTTTATGGTTTCAGCCTGCAATAATGGAGGCACCGGCTTAAGCAAAAATATTACCGGGAAAGCCGGCGAAGTGGTTGTAGTTATCAGCGATGATTCATGGGAAAGAAATAGCGGAAAAATCATACGAAGTACCCTTGCACAGGAACATATTGCCTTACCACAGGATGAACCACTGTTTGATCTGGTCAGGGTTCCACCTGAAGGGTTTAAAACTATATTTAAAACCACCCGCAATATAATACAGGTAAGAATTTCTGCAAACCTCGATACATTTGGCGTTTCATTTCAGAAAAATTTATGGGCAAGTCCTCAGTCAGTTGTGACCATTCAGGCACAAAATGAAAATGAATTTGAAAAAATGTTTAATGAAAACAGCAATAAAATTATTTCCTATTTCCTGAGAGCCGAAAAAAACAGGCTTACCATGAACTACAACAAATATTATGAACGGGGAATATACAATGTCCTGAATGAACAATTTGATTTAACGATGAAAGTAGCTCCAGGCTTTCAGATAGCAGAACAAAAAGAAGATTTTATTTGGCTTAGGTATGAAACTCCGGAAATTGCACAGGGAATTATTCTTTATTCCTTTCCTTATGTATCCGACAGTGCATTTACAGCCGAATACCAGATGAGGGTGAGAGACAGCATTCTGAAGGCGAATGTACCCGGACCAACCGAAGGCAGTTATATGGCAACTGAGAGAAGAATTGAGCAGGCCTATAACGTAAGCAAACACAATGGAAATTATGCAACTGAAATGAGAGGTCTTTGGCGCTTATTTGGTGATTTTATGGGAGGTCCTTACATATCTTTGGCACAATTGGATATTGAAAATCAACGGGTGATTGTGGCTTTCGGATACGTTTATGCTCCGAGTAAAGATAAACGTAATTTATTAAGGCAGGTGGAAGCCATGATTTATACCCTTAGCCTGAACAACCAGGAAAACAACAATAAATTGAATTCACAGGTAAGTATTTCAGACTGAAAGAACGGGAAAAGATCGGTATTGACAATTAAAGAATGGTATCCGGTGGAAGGTTATCATCCTTTAATTTCAAAATACCGCCTTTACAATATCCTTTACATTGTCGGAAATACCGTAAGTATAAATGTGCAGAGAAGGTACATTTTGGGATACCAAATCTTTTGACTGCATAATTGCCCATTCAGTACCAACTATACGGGCATCATCATTATTTTTACATTTCGCCAGTTCTTTTGATAATTCCATAGGCAAATCGATGTGAAAGATTTTCGGCAGAACCGTCAACTGATTCCTTAAATTAATTGGCTTAATGCCTGGAATTATCGGAACAGTTATTCCAATATCACGGCATTTTTTTACAAAATTGTAATAAAACTGGTTATCAAAAAACATTTGGGTGACAATATATTCTGCCCCTGCTTCCACTTTTTGTTTGAGATATATTAAGTCGAGCTCCATATTAGGTGCTTCAAAATGTTTTTCCGGATAACCGGCCACACCAATACAGAAATCAAGTGGAGTATTGTTCTTTAAATCCCCCTCAAGGTATTTGCCTTTTTTTAAATTTACAATTTGCTCCACCAATTCACTCGCATAGGTATGTCCTTCTTTTTCCGGCTTAAAAACATGCTGGTTTTTTACCCCATCACCTCTTAACGCCAATACATTATCGATTCCCAAAAAATGCAAATCGATGAGCACATGTTCCGTTTCACTTCTTGTAAACCCTCCACACAAAATGTGCGGCACTACCGGAATATTATACCTGTGTTGAATAGAAGCTGCAATGGCAACTGTTCCCGGACGTTTCCTGACAGTACGTTTCACAATCGTTCCATCAGACATTTCCCTGAATTCAATTTCATCGCGATGAGTTGTCAGGTTAATGTACTTTGGATCATACTCCACCAGGTTTTCAATGGTTTTATAAATCCGGGTCGTATCATTACCCTTTAACGGAGGAAGCAGTTCAAAGGAAAAAACCGTTTTTTCCGATTGATTGATTATATCAATAATTTTCATTCAATAACTTTC
>JBEPWX010000517.1:0-2955 GCA_041642235.1 Mariniphaga sp. | reverse complement strand
CATAACCATTCCAATAGGAGGTAATTCTGTTTCCCGATCGTCATATATTTTTAGGGATACTACATCATGTTTGTTGTTGGCTACTGAAAGTGCCATTTCTAGTGCCGGGTTTTCGTCCATAAAATCCGAAATTATAAATGCAGTACATTTCTTTTTAATGGCATTGGTAAGATAACGGACTGCTTCCGAAATGTTTGTGCCGATATGTTGTGGATGAAAATCAATTAGTTCCCGGATGATTCGAAGAATATGGCTCTTCCCTTTTTTGGGAGGAATGAATTTTTCAATCGTATCGGAGAAGAAAATTACCCCGATTTTATCGTTATTTTGTATGGCTGAAAATGCAAGAATTGCTGCAATTTCAGTAATGACATTCTTTTTCATTTTTTCGAATGAACCAAATTCACGGCTTCCGCTGACATCAATCAACAACATTACTGTTAGCTCCCTCTCTTCCTCGAAAATCTTCACATATGGATGATTGTATCGCGCCGTAACATTCCAGTCGATGTTCCGGATGTCGTCGCCATACTGGTACTCCCGTACCTCAGAAAATGCCATACCTCTACCTTTGAAGGCACTATGGTATTCGCCTGCAAATATATTCCGTGACAATCCCCGGGTTTTAATCTCTATTTTCCGTACTCTTTTTAAAAGTTCACTCGTCTCCATGAGAGCGATTTTTGTTTAAAATTACAGGTTAAAGTTACTTATGGCAATACGATTTTTTCTGTTGAATCCTTTCATTTAGGGAACTTCAACCTTATTCAGGATATCGGTAATTATTTCTTCAGAAGTAATATTATTGGCTTCAGCTTCATAGCTCAAACCAATACGGTGTCGCATAACTTCTGGACAAACTGCTCTCACGTCTTCAGGAATTACGTAGCCCCTTCGTTTAATGAATGCAAATGCTTTAGCTGCCTGAGCAATGCTGATACCGGCTCTTGGTGATGCTCCGTATGATATCATTTCCTGATATTTCGATAATTGATATGCCTCCGGTTCACGGGTTGCAAAAACTATATCGACGATGTATTTCTGAATTTTTTCATCCATATAAACATCTTTTACTACCTGGCGGGCATTTAAAATATCTTCGGGTTTTAATATGGGAGAAGTTTCAGGAAATGTTTTTAGTAAATTTTGGTTGATAATCTGTCGTTCTTCTTCCTTATTCGGATAATTAATTACAACTTTTAACATAAACCGGTCTACCTGTGCTTCAGGTAATGGATAAGTACCTTCCTGTTCAATAGGATTCTGCGTGGCCATGACCAGGAAAGGTTCTTCCAGTTTAAAAGTGGTATCACTGATTGTAATCTGTCGCTCCTGCATAGCTTCAAGCAATGCCGATTGCACTTTTGCTGGAGCACGGTTGATTTCATCGGCTAAGATGAAATTGGCGAAAATTGGTCCTTTTTTTATAGAAAACTCCTCCTTTTTCTGACTATAAATCATTGTGCCAACTAAGTCAGCAGGCAATAAATCAGGTGTAAACTGGATGCGGGCAAATTTTGCACTGATGGTTTTTGCCAGAGATTTTATGGCTAGTGTTTTTGCAAGGCCCGGAACCCCCTCAAGCAGAATGTGTCCATCAGACAACAATCCGATTAACAAACTTTCAACCAAATGCTTTTGCCCTACTATTACCTTATTCATCTCGAGGGTCACCATATCAACAAACGAACTCTCTTTTTGAATCCGCTCGTTCAGTTCTTTAATATCGACAGTTTGAATCATATTCTGTTGTATTCTGTTAATTCCTTGAAATGGTTTTTAGTTTTATAATTTAAAAGGTACCAAAATTTTAAAGGCACGAAATTAAACGTTTGCAAAGATAAAAATCCATCTGGTTAGTTAAAATATATTAAGCTTCTTTACCTGATAAGAGCTTTAATGAAAAAGGCAGGAACTTTTTCCTGCCTGCTTTTGCCTATGAAATTTTAATTTCTCTTGCCGGTTTCGGCTTAACTTCTTCACGTTTTGGAATCTTTACATTCAGGATTCCATCAGCATAGGTAGCTGTAATTTTATCACTATCTACTTCATTAACCGGTACTGTAAATGAACGCTGGAAAGATGTATAGCTAAACTCTTTCCGGGAGTAACCATCATCTTTATCTTCTGATTTTTCTTCTTTTTCTGATGAAATGGTCAGAAGATTGTTCTGGTAATTGATTTTAAAATCTTTTTTGCTCATTCCCGGAGCAGCTACTTCCAGAAAGTAATCATCATCTGTTTCCCTTACATTTACTGCCGGTAAAGTGCTGTTAGGACCGGAAAAATTAGACATTCCCCAATCCATCAGATCATTGTTGAAAATTCTGTCAAACAATGTCGGCATTCCTGTTTCTGATCTTTTTGCAAGTGTCATAATTCAACCCTCCTTTTATTTTTAATTCAACATTCTTTTTAATTCCTCACTACTATATATTTAGCAAAGAGAATACCAAATTGATGGTTAGTGACAAAAGTGACTTTTAAAGTGTCTGGTTGTCAGTAATGACGAGTTCGGGATGGTATATTTTTGGCTCCCGGAAAGCTATGGGCTGTCAATATTTCAGAATGTTTTTGTAATATATTTGGACTTTCTTAATTCTAGTGTTTAAAAGGCAACTTCGGGTGCCTTTTGTGTCTTCTCAAAGAAACATATGTTGTTCAATGACTTTCTCATATAAGCTAATTTATTTTTCAATAGATATTATCAAATATGTTATACTAATTCGTTGAATCTTAAACAAGTTTAATGTTTTTCGTCAATACAAATGATTTATTCCAGGAATTTAATTTGTGAAATAGAAAATATCCTATATTCTTGCCGCAATCGTGCCTGAAAAAGCTTTTTAAATGTTACCCGGTTTAAATAATAATAGCTATTTTGCTTTCATAAAATAAGTCAGATGCATCGTTATTTCGTTAAGTTAAGTTTCAAGGGGACACATTATCATGGAT
>JBEPWX010000516.1:0-2957 GCA_041642235.1 Mariniphaga sp. | reverse complement strand
GACTATAATAAACTGGTAGCCAATCGTCATTACTTTGGCAACTTCGATCCGTTCGGCGATTTCGATCTGCTTTTTGGTGCCTTTAAACTGAATCTTAAGATAATTGACATGCCCATTCGTTACCAGGAACGGGTATATGGCGACACCAATATTTCACGGTTTAAACATGGGTTGCTGCTGCTTAAAATGTGGTGGTTTGCCTTGTTTAAGATAAAGTTTAAATAGGTTGGTTTATCTTTTTTACAGAAAGATCGTCAAAGTAACCTGTTTGTTTATTCTTGTTCCATAAATAGACTTTCAGACTTTCTCCTTCCATTTCCGGGGTTGCCTTAAAGCGAAGGCGCAGGAGTTGCCATCCGTTTTCATCGGTTAGGACATGATCGGCCTGAGCGTTATAAAAAAGCCGGGCATCGCTGGATGATACAACCAGTCGTCCACTGTTGCCATTCAAAGGCTTCCGCCAGACTTCCACCTCATATTCGGCTCCGGGTTCAAGATCAGTTAGCTGATACTCCAGTGCATATTCTACAGATTCATCCAGTTTTATAGAGTAGTTACCTGTATGGGAGGCTTCCTGCGAGCGTAAGCCTGCAGCTCCTGTTTTTTCTCCATTCACACCTAAAATATACCGGTTGTCGGAGGAAACATGCTCCATATCGCAATAGAAGATTTCGGAAGTATGGATATTCTGTGCTTTATTGAGCTGATGTAACCTCAATGTATCAAGAATATATATCGATTGAATCCGGCCCTTGTAAATGTTTTTCAAGGGCATAATCTCTCTTGAAATAGCTGCTGCTTCCTGCTCATCACGGGGGCCTCCGGTTAACAGGAGTTTACTTCCGTAAAGTTTTACCAGTTCTTCTGTTTTTAATTCAACATTCCAGTTTAGTATACTTTTAGCAAAAGATTCGTAAAATAAAACATCACCGAAAGTTTCCTTTAGCTGGGGTAAAAACTGCCGCTTGCAATAGACATCCCCAAAATTAAGTGCTGAAAAGCGATTTAATGAGTTTGGAAAATAACTTATCCGGGTATAATCCGGATATTCTTTTAACAGCATTGCATTGGTTGCTTCCATCTCTTCATTAGTAAGGCGATAGCCTTCTTCAATGAACTTGATTACAGGGGGCTGCTTCCATGCAAGAAACAGGATTAGTCCTGAAGTTAATAAAGGCCAGGTAAATTTACTTATTGATTGTTTAAACTGTTTTTTTAAAGCAACTCTGACAATAAAGAACAAGGAAATTCCGGTTAACTGAAGCACCGGTATCAGGTAATGGTTTGCATGGTAATGTTTTGCAACCATCATAATGCCAAGCATGGAAGAAACAACCAACCCGGCCAGGAACAGCCTTTCTCTGCTAATTTTTTTTCTCTTTTTCAGATAACTGTAGAAGGCAGGAATAACAGCAATTAATCCAGCTAAGAATACCAAAGCAAAGATGAAGTTGTTTTCAATTATCCTTATAATGTTAGGAAAATACGTGCCAAAGTCAATAAAACCTCTTTCTCCATGTCCATATATTCCGGTATGGCTTGAAAGGTTTCTGAACCAATAATACATGTTCTTGTATTCCGGTATAATTGGTATGGTAAACAGCACAAAGGAAGGAAGGATAGCTGCCAGGTAGACAAACTTTTTCTTCAGGGAAGGAATTACCATAAATGGAAAGAAAATAACGGGCAGAAAAGTTGCTTTGGTGGCTAAACCGGCTCCACCCAGCAATGCAAATAACAGGACATACTTCCAGCTGTTTAAATTTTCCTCATAGTAGTAATAAAGTATAGTAATTACATAAATGCAGGTGATAAAGAAAAGAAACGGTTCAGGTGAGATTTTTGTCCATGCATGATCCAATGTGTTTGTTGTAATAAATATGGCTGCCTGAAGTAATAAGGCAACCCAGATTGATTTGGTTTTCTTGTATGCTAACCAGCCTAATAGGAAAAGCCCAAGGGTATTTAATATCAAAAGAAAATTACGGATGCTTACCACAAAGGTATGGGAATCGGTCAGTACATGTTCTGCCAGGGGTAAATTATCTGGATTGGAGATTAGATGTTGAAACGCTATGGCAACTGCCCCCAGTTGAATAACAGTTGTGCCGGGATGGTCAATATAACCGACCTGTTTTCCATCACAAATGGCAAGAGCATTTACAAGGTAAACGTATTGAGGATCATTGCCAAACTTAGCCATCTCGAAATTTATTCCTACCCAAAAGAAAAGGAGTGGCAATAAGACAGTACTGAAGCGAAGATAACTAGCTGGTTTCATTGTTAGATTTAAGATCAAATATCTTATTTTTTACCATTCCCCACTTTTGCAGCCTGAACTGCATTGAAGTTTTTATAACCCCCATGCCGTAAATCGAGCTGTTCTTTAAATTAATACTCGAAGCATCGTCGAAATATTTGGTAGGACAGGTGATTTCTGCAATTTCATAGCCAGCATAAATAATTTGTGCCAACATCTGGTTGTCAAACACAAAATTGTCGGAATTGGCAGTGTAGTTTACCTTTTCAAGGATTTCACGTGAGAAGGCGCGGTAACCGGTGTGGTATTCCGACAGCTTGGCATTCATCAAAATGTTCTGAAAGAAGGTCAACCCACGGTTGGCTACATACTTTATAATTGGCATACCCCCTGCCAGGGCGCCCTTTCCAAGGATACGTGAACCAAGCACCACATGATAAAGGCCCGAAGCAATAAGATGGGTCATGGAAGGGATAAGCATGGGCGTGTACTGGTAATCGGGGTGAAGCATTACCACAATATCGGCACCAATCTCCAGCGCTTTATTGTAGCACGATTTCTGGTTGCCCCCGTAACCGGTATTTTTTTCATGTACAATTATGTGTTTGATGCCCAGTTTTCGGCCAACTTCCACCGTATCGTCCTTGCTTAAGTCATCTACAAGGATTACATCATCGACCAGAGAAAAATCAATTTC
>JBEPWX010000515.1:0-2968 GCA_041642235.1 Mariniphaga sp. | reverse complement strand
ATTCAAAACCTTAAGGAAAGTCATAAACTTCTTGAAAACATTCAACAATACATCAGTGAAGTACCTGAAATGGCTGCCCGGATGCAAAGCTGTTTACTTGAATTGAAGGATATTAAAGATGAATTGGAGCGGCTGGAGGCAAATGTAGAATACGACAGCGACCGTATTGAACTCGTAAACGACCGTTTGAACCTCATTTTTAGTCTGCAGCAAAAGCACCAGGTTACTACAGTTCAGGAGTTGATTAATCTGAAAAAGTCATTGGGAGAAAAAATTGACCAGGTTGCCGGACACGACGATAAGATACAGCAGGTTAGGACGGAACTCGAGACAAACAGGAAACAGCTCAATGAAAAAGCAAATGAATTATCTGATTTAAGAAAGACTGCATTTGCTAAAATTGAAAATGCAGTGGCTAATGATTTGCGACAGTTAGGTATGAAAAAAAACAGACTGGAGGTCGTGCATGAGTTTTTGCCCGATTTTACTCCTGATGGAAAAGATGCTGTTTCTATTTTATTTAGTGCCAATGCTGATTCCGTTCCTGCTGAAATATCAAAGATTGCTTCAGGGGGGGAAATGTCTCGCCTGATGCTGGCGGTTAAAAACCTGCTAAGGACTTCCAGGGCATTGCCTACTGTTGTTTTTGATGAAATCGACTCAGGAATATCTGGTGAAATTGCGCTGCGAATGGGAAATATTCTAAAGGAATTTTCTTCATCCACACAAATTATCAACATTACTCATCTTCCACAAATAGCTGCCAGAGGCCATGCTCATTTTAAGGTGTTTAAATATGAAGAAAACGGGAAGACCTATACTTCCGTAAAACAGCTACATGAACATGAGCGGGTTGAAGAACTTGCCAAAATGGTAGGTGGTGAAAATCTTACAGATACCACCCTGAAAACCGCAGAAGAATTACTGAAAGGAAGTTGAGCTTGTGATTCATTGGGAAGTTTGATGACTGTTTTAGTTAAAATTACCAGTTGAATACTGGTATAAAAATAAAAAAGGTCTTCCTGCGAAGACTCTTTGTATTTTTAATACCGCTAAGTTAGTATCTTTTTTCTTTGATACGTGCTTTTTTACCGGTAAGAGCGCGGAGGTAAAACAGCCTTTTGCGGCGGACCTTGCCTCGTTTATTTACTTCAATGTTGTCGATAAAAGGAGAATAGAGAGGAAAAATTCTTTCTACACCTATGTTTCCCGACATCTTTCTTACTGTGAAAGTTTTAGTTAATTCTCTTCCGCGGACTTGAATTACAACACCACGGAAATTCTGAACACGCTCTTTATTCCCTTCACGAATCATGTAACTTACGGTAACTGTGTCTCCGGCTCCAAAAGCAGGATGTTTTTTTTCTACCGCAAATTCGTTTTCTACAAATTTTATTAAATCCATTTTTGAATTAATTTAATTAATGTGGCAATGTAATCCGCTAACATGCGGAAAAGAGATTGCTTAAATCCGGCGCAAAAGTAATATATTTTTTTACAAGTCAGTAAACATGGCTCTAAAATTTGACCTAATGTAGGTGGATACATTTCCCTTTTTATCCGCCTCCATTATTGTTGAAGTTCAGTTGCTAATTCTTTTTTACTGGTTTTATTCCCACATTTTGAAATGATCGCCTGTTTGGTCAACTATTACTTTATACCACCATTCCGGGTACTCGGGAAAATGAGGATAAGGAGGCATTCCTGTTTCAGTGCGTTCGAATTTACCATCCTTTTCCTTTTTTATATTTCCGTCGAGGTATTTAATCAGCAGGTACTGTGACAGATTTTCCCAACGGGCAGTTACATGATTGGCCTCATTGACTGAATATCTGGTTAAAAATGTACGTGCTTTTTCAGCTCCTTCTTTTTCGAAGAGTCCCTTAGCAGCTTTATCAATTAATGGAATAAACGTTTCAAAATTATCTTCCAGCTCTTTCTGCACTTTCTGAATATCCTGAATCATAATGTTGTATCGCAAAAATGCAAAGTTTGAAACTTTGTTAAAGGTCCAGAAGGCGGAGGTTTCGCTGAAAGTGAGCAAATCGCCGTTACCTTCGGCAAAACTTTCCGGTATTTCATTTATTCCACAATACATAGGCACGTATACGGTGCTGTATGTATCGTCAACTCCAAACCAGAGGATGCCGCCAATGGGATTTGGCAGCCAATTACGACTTTGGCTAACAAATGAAAAGCCGGTTTGTCTTGTAGATATTGGTCTTTCGTTGCAATACTGCACTGAATCAACTTGCCATGTGAGCTTGCCAAAGCGATAGGGTAGAGCAAAAGGACCAGCACCTAAGTCTTTGGTCATATCCAGTTCGGTTCCCTGGTAGTGGTCGCGCATCATATTCTGAACATCACGTACATTCAGTTTTTTATCAGGTTTAACCCACAATGGCATACGATTGGTGGCAAAATTGTTCGGATCATCATATTTTACAATTCCCTTCGCATAATCCACATACTTTTCCATTCCTGATGTCACTTTATTGAAGCCAGACCATACGCGGGCTTCACAAAATCGGGCTCCACCAAAATCAACAGGGGCATATACATCTGAAAAACTGAAATCGGCATCATTACCTTTGTACCATCCTTTTTCCCGTGCAAAGGAAATAACATCAGGAGCGTATATGCAATTCTCCTGATCGTTTTTCGGAAAGGTAGTAATGCGTGCCTGATTCGCATGTCCGCTGATATATCCGTCAGGAATTTTCAGGGCTACCCAAACAGCACCTTTTTCTCCCTCGCCTTTACCAATCAGTTCCATAAGCCACACTTCATTGGGGTCGGCAATGGAGAACGATTCACCGGAGCTGTAATAACCATATTTTTCCACCAGGTCGGCCATTACCTGAATGGCTTCTCTTGCTGTTCTGGCTCGTTGCAGCGTTACATATATAAGACTGCCGTAGTCCATAATGGCACCTTCCTGACTTGCAAGCTCTTCGCGTCCACCAAA
>JBEPWX010000514.1:0-2982 GCA_041642235.1 Mariniphaga sp. | reverse complement strand
TGGACAATTTAATTGCAGATAAGTTAATTTATGCAAAACTGGAGTCTATTCAACCAGGAGGAAGTGTGAAGGACAGAGCTGCTTATCAAATCATTAAAGATGCTTACAAAAAAGGCCTGTTGAGAAAGGGTCAGCTTGTAGTTGAAATGACAAGTGGAAATATGGGTGCTGGACTTGCCGTTGTATGTAAGCAAGTTGGAAATCCTTTTTTAGCAGTAATGTCAGAAGGAAACAGTTTAGAAAGGCGGAAAATTCTAAAAGCTCTTGGAGCTGAAATTTTATTAACTAAACAAGTTGATGGAACTAATGGAATGGTTACAGGAAAAGATATTGAATATGCGGCTGATGTTGCTAGAGAATATGCCGAAATAAATGGAGCATTTTATGTTGACCAGTTTAACAATCCATCGAGTATATTGGCGCATTATAATACGACGGGACCAGAGATTTTGAAAGATTTACCGGAAATTGAGGCATTTGTAGCAGCTGTAGGGAGCGGGGGAACATTTATTGGAACTTCGAAATTTTTAAAAGAAAAAAAACCAGACTTAAAATGTGTGGCCGTCGAACCTGAAAATGCAGCAATATTAAAAACAGGAATAGTTAAATCTTCCAGACATATAATTCAAGGTACGGGCTACAGCATTGTTCCACCACATTGGAATAAAGATTTGGCAGATGATATTATTACAATTTCCGATAATGAGGCAAGAGAAATGACGATTAAACTTAGTCGGGAACATGGAATTTTTGTGGGATATTCATCAGGAGCAAATACTGCTGCATCCATTAAATTATTAGAGAAAAATCCAGAAATAAATAATATTGTAACGATTCTTTGCGATTTAGGATATAAATATTCAGACCTATAATAAGTAAAGCCGCTAATAAATAAAAAGGCCCTGAGCGTTCTGAAAGACCGCGCGATGAGTGGGTGTTAAAATTTTATTCCATATGTATAAATATCTGTTTGGTCCGGTGCCTTCGCGCAGGTTGGGAATGTCGCTAGGAATTGATTTAATCCCCAAAAAAGTCTGTTCTTTAAATTGTGTGTATTGCGAAGTAGGCGAAACAACTAAACTGACTGTCGACCGGATGGAATATGTTAAATACGATAAAGTGATTTCTGAATTAAAGCAGTTTATGAGCAATAATCCAAAGATCGACTATATTACATTTTCAGGTTCGGGAGAACCAACGCTTAATAGTCGCATTGGAGAGGTCCTGAATTATATCAAGAAGAATTATCCCTCCATAAAAACAGCCGTTTTAACAAACGGAACTCTGTTTTATAATCAGCAACTAAGAACGGAGCTGTTACAAGCCGATGTGATTTTACCTTCTTTAGATGCGGCAAGTCAATCGGCCTTTGAAAAAATTAACCGGCCAGATTCAACTTTGAAAGTAGAAACTTATATTCAGGGTTTGATTGATTTAAGGAAAGAATACAAAGGAACAATTTGGTTAGAAATATTCTTATTGAAAAATTATAACGATTCAAAAGAAGAATTGGATTTGCTTAAAAGTGCTGTTCTGCAAATTAATCCCGATATTATTCAGTTAAACACACTGGATCGGCCGGGAACAGTAGCAGGCCTCATTCCGCTATCAAGAAATAAGTTGCAGGAAATAAGTGATTACTGGAGCCTCCCAAATGTTGAAATTATTGCTGCAGTACAGAATCGAACAGCCGTTGAGTCCTATAGCGGCGACATTGAAGCAACCATTTTAGAAACTATAGCACGTCGCCCCTGTACCCTCGATGATTTGCATCATCTTTTAAATATTCATGTAAACGAAATCAACAAATATCTTGGCGCAATGGTAGCTGAAGGAAAAATCATATCTCACAGTCTGGGAAGGGGCGTATTTTATGAGTTGAAGCATAAATAAAAATTAATAGTTCATAACCGGCACATGGCCCAATTAATCTATTAAGAATATTCATGAATACAGCAGACTAAAAACCACTAAGTTTATTTTAATATGTAATGTCTACCCGGAATATTTCCATTGCCAACCACCTTACCAAACCAAATAAAAGAACCGGTCACTGAACCTGGTTTAAGCTTTAATTCTTATGTAATGATGATAATATTTAAAGGGCGGTTTTTAAGATATTCCTGCCCACAAAAACAAAATAAATTCGTACTCCGTTGCAAGGTCAGTACGTATTGATAAGATAAAATATTAGATTTATAAAAAGTTGTAACGGGTTGACATTAAAGAATAAACACCGGCTGCATCGTATAAAAAATATTTGGCAGTCAGTGTGTTATCGAGAATTTTAACCTGTATCAAGAATATTTGTAGCTTGACAGGGGGGCGTGCCCGCTTTATTTTTGCTCAGCATTTTTAACCTCCTTTTTCTGATATACCCGGATCCAGTCCACTTCCTGAATGCCGGGGTACTCTGTATTTTCGTCCGGTGCACCTATCCATCCTCCTACACCAATACGCAGAAGCAAATATTGTGGATAATCGGGATACAGATGAACCGAGGAGGAATGCACCAGACTGTCATCGATGTAAAAATCAACCGTTCCGTTTTCATGCCAGTTAAACCCATAGGTATGCCATTCCGACCAGTCAATATTTTCGTTCCAGTGTTCTTCATCAGAGCCGGTATTGTGGAGAGCATTCAGAATCCTGTTGCGATAATATTCACGGCTGAGCGTTTCAGTATAATCAATTTCAGAAGGCCATACATGTCCTCCGTTGGAACTTGAAGCAAGTGTAGTGGAATCATAGGAAAAGGTATAAGCATTCATATGATAGCCTTCTCCGGTCACGGTTCTTCTCAATCTAACTTCAACATATCCGTAATGTAGTGTGAATAAGGGTGGTTTGTTGCCACTTCTGCGGGTTTTTAAAACAGAACCAATGTAGGATTTATTACCGCTTTGTTCCTTCCACGACTTTTGTTTCAAAGTCCCGTTTGAAATTACAAATAACTCTTTTCCGTTAAAAACAGGTTCTTCC
>JBEPWX010000513.1:0-3018 GCA_041642235.1 Mariniphaga sp. | reverse complement strand
TTCAATAGTATTAGAAAAAAGTTCACGTATAATTTGATGATCCATGGCAGGGCCCATTACCAAACCACCCAGTTCCGGGCTGTTGCTTGGACCGCTAACCAGCCATTCGGGGTTCTCAGGCCAGGGCACCAGGTAACCGGCAAAAAACCGGGAAGCTTCCTTCAGCACCGGATAAGCTCTGTTCCTTAAAAAACCCCTGTTTCCATTGAACTGGTAATGCCACCATAGGTGCTGACTGAGCCATGCACCTCCAGTTGGCCATATACCATGGCTGGCATTATTGACGGGAGCAGCTCCCCGCCATTGATCGGTATTATGGTGAGCGACCCAGCCTTCCAGATTGTAATGCGCTTTAGCTATACTTTTTCCTGTTTCAGCTAAATCTTCCACCATGGCAAATAAAGGTTCTGCACATTCGGAAAGATTAGTCATTTCAGCCGGCCAGTAGTTCATTTGCGTATTGATGTTGAGGGTATACCTGCTGCCCCACGGCGGTGTCAGTTTATCGTTCCAGATGCCCTGCAGGTTGGCCGGCTGAGTGCCCGGGCGCGATGAGGAAATGAGCAGATACCTGCCATACTGGAAAAGAAGAGCTATCAGGCTGGGATCTTCATCACTGGTAAAAGATGACAGACGCTCATCAGTAGGCCTGTCCGATACTTCAGTAGTTCCTAAATCAATAGATACCCGTTTAAACAGGGTGCTGTAATCTCTTATATGTTCTTCTTTAAACGTTTGATAAGGCTTCCCTTCTAGCTTACTAATGTATTGAAGACACCGATCAGCAGGATTGGCATCGATTTCTTTATAATTAACAAAATTTGTGGCTGCAACAAGTATTAAGGTGGCATTTCGGGCATTAACAATACTAATAGATTCATTGTGATGCAACAACCCACCTCCCTCAGTTTCAACCATTAACCGTGCTTCGAAATTGAGCCGGCTTTCGGGGTAAGGATATCCATTATTTCCTCTCTTTTTATGGAAGTTACTGGCCTTGCCTCTAAGAATTATTTGGTCGCCCTCAACCAGAACTTTGAAATCGGGATGAGGAGAATTCAATCCCGCAGTGAAATTGAGCGCTTTATTTTCCGATGCTTCAAGCCGGATAATTAATGCCTGCGCCGGGGCGGAGGAATAAATTTCCCGTCTATACCTGACTCTGTCGACTGTATAGGAAACTGTGGAAGTACCATTTTCAAGATTTAGCCTCCGCCTGTAGGAAGTTGCATTGGAATGACCGGGAAAATTAAGAAGTATGTTTCCAAAAGGGAGGTAACTCATTTGCCCGTCAGGTTGCGACATAAACTTCGCATTTGCCAGTTCATGTGCTTCCTCTTGTTTCCCTTCAAAAAGCAGATTACGTAAATCATCAAGAAAATAATATGCTGCCCTGTTGGCATAATTATGAGGCTGGCCGCTCCATAAGGTTTCTTCGTTGAACTGGATCGTTTCATTTTCCTTTTTGCCGTAAATCATTGCCCCAATACGTCCGTTTCCAACAGGCAATGCTTCTTCCCAATCATTGGCAGGTTCATCATACCAAAGCATAAGTGAAGGATTAATGCTTCTTTCCGGCTCAATTATTTGGTTGCAGGAAACAAACCATATCAAAAAGGAAGCTAGCGAAAGGCTAATAAATCGATTCTTCTGCATTCTTTAAATGTTAAAAAACTTAAAAATGAATATGGACGCCACACAAATTTAATAAAAAATGTGGCTAAAAAGCTGGGTTTTAAAGGTAATTTATAATGTGAAGAATAACATTAAGCATTCTCAATGCTGGGTTTTTATGTAATTATCGATTTATTATTAGCCTTATTGGGGTTATTGATTAAGTTTTTTTCACATTGATTATTGAAATATTCGGAACGTGATTTGTTTTTTTGGAATAGAATTAAATATTTAAAATTTATAATTTAAAGTTATTAGTATGTATTTGAAAAAAATGTTTGTTTTTCTTTTTGTATTTACAGTTGGAATAACCAGTGCTTTTGCACAGGTACCGCAACAAATGCCCCAGCAACAACCTACTCAAGTTTCCGACAATGAGATAGAGCAATTTGCAACAGCATTCAGGCAGGTACAAGTGATCGACCAGGAGGTTCAGCAGGAGATGATGAATAAAGTTCAGGAAGAGGGAGTTGACGTGCAGCGTTTTAATGAATATTTGAATGCTCAGCAAGATCCGGCTCAGGAGATGAAAGCAAGTAAGGAAGAGCTTGAGCAGTTTGCTGATGCTTATAATGAAATAGAAAAAATCCAGAACGAGGCACAGCAGGAGATGGAAGAGGTCATCACAGATAGTGATCTTACTGTTGAACGTTACCAGGAGATAGCTATGTCAATTCAGGCAAACCCGGAGTTGCTCCAAAAATTGCAGCAGCATTTTGAAGAATAACAGGGATTAGCAACCTGAAGGATTAATGTATGATGCACCGGTTTGTTTTTAAATGAACCGGTGCATTTTTTTTTGTGTTTTTAAACCCGGTAATACAAGTATTAAATTGATTTGTTACCCAATCGATCAGACATATTCCAGATGGCTAATCTGCCGTTCAATAACCCAATGTAACCGTTTGATAAATTGTCCTTTTAGTATTCAGCTTTTTATACCACCTTTGAATAAACCAATTTTCAACGGGTATGAAAGCTCAGATAATTTTTAGTATCACTATCTTTTTATTCTGCAATTTAATCTCCTTTTCTCAGGAAATTTTAAAATTGAAGTTGAAGAAGGAAAAACGTATGAATTTGAATTGCAAACTAAATTCACTGAATTTGATGTTCTAGGAACTCCAAAATTAATTCATAAAGGAAAAGCCATAATTATATATGAAATTGAAAAAGCAGATAATCATACTTTAATCTTTTCATCAAAAACAATATTCGGAGTTGAAGAGAAACTGGATTCAAGAGTTAAAACAATAGATAATTTAAAATTTCCTCCTGTAGTGAATGATATAAATGACTACTCCAATCCGATTTCTGTGATTATCAAAATTCTGAGTATGATTA
>JBEPWX010000512.1:0-3036 GCA_041642235.1 Mariniphaga sp. | reverse complement strand
TGCAAATATGGCAATTTCTTTTTCACCAGCCGATTTTATGTATCCTTTGAACATACAGCTGGTATTAAATTCCATAGCTACCTTGCCGCGGGAGTCAAGGGCAATAACACCACCGGTGCCACCAAGTATCCCCAACTTTTTAATTTCCTCCCGACACGCCTCTGTAACATTAAGGCCCTTATATGCAGCTACGATATCGGATGAGGTTGATCCTTTTTTCAGCATTCTTTCCCCCATGAGCAATGCTTCTTTAGGTTTTTTCCAGTAATTAGCCTGCAGAGCGTCAACCATTTCAGTGCTGGCCATTAGACCTGCTCCTCCATTTATTACCAATGCAAACTGTTGTTGTCCATGTGCAGGAAATATAAAAAGAATGAATACAGGCACAAGTATATATATTCTTGTTGTCATTCGCTTTTTATGTTGTAAAAAATAATGATTCGTAAAAATTTTAAACAATGCAAAATAACTTATTTGTACTTAAACTAGCAGGAATAATTTTATCTGAAATCAGTTTGACCCCTGAATAATCAAACTTATACCTCGAAATGCAAAATTTCTGAAGTTTATTTTGATTAAATCTGAATGTATTTTTTTTATTTACCCTCTGAGAATTGTGTTATTTTTATTGTAGTTTCAGCCTCTTTATTTAGTACCTGATCATGAAATTTCCAGTTGTTAATAATACCAACGTGAGCCGGCTGTTAGATCATGCCGAAATTGTCTGCGATACTGCTTCTCAAATCATGAAAGATTTCGGAATGTTTGGAATAGAAATAACTTTCTCGGGTGATGCAAGTAATGCTTACGAAGAGCTCCATAAACAGCTTATAAATCAGATTTCGACTCTTATCCAAATGAACTATGATAAGTTGCTTTCCGTTTTATACCAGGTTGATATTACTGATCATGAAATTGCACAGGCTCAGTCTGACCTTCCTCATTATAATCATGTGGAGCTAATTGCACATCAGGTGATTGTGCGTGAATTGAAAAAAGTTTTATGGCGCAGATACTTTAAAATGAAAAAATAATTCCTTGTCTTAATTTACTGATAGTTTATTCCGAAAATGAAACCGGAGGTGTATACTGTTTGGCAAAGTTTAATTTATAACTAACTGCTTTAAATTATGTTACTACCAATAAGGTAAAATTTCTTCAGCAGGAAATGCATTTTATTGAAACTTATTATTTCACCCTTGTAACTGATTTTCCTAATATATAACCAGTTTAAATTCATTTTAAAGTCAACTTTAATTCAGTTTAAATTCAATTATAATTGAATTTAAATTGAATTATAATTGAGTTAATATTGAGTTAATTTTGAATTTAATATGGTCAAGGTCTAAAGTTAATGTCCGTGAAAAAATTCATGTTTGGTACAAGGCAATTTTATTTTGTTTATTTTTTCATGATTGTGGTTAGATAAAATATGGTTTTACTTTTTGTCTTCTTTTTTATTTTGCCTCTTTTTTCTTTGTGATTTTTGATACCACAAGTAGGCAATTATCAATCCTATAGGCAATAAAATGTATAATATCAAATTGAAAAGATTAATATCAATTCTTTCTGGGACAGGCGGGGGGTACATATCGGGTGATTGGGCATAAGAAATCACGGATAAAAGAAGTCCTGAAATGCCGTATATTATTTTTCGGAACATTACTTCAATATTTTGATTTACTTGTATTCTTATGAAGCAATTGGCAGGCAACTTTGTTCAATATATATATCCGGTTTGGGAATCAGTTGCAGTTCAGGTAGCAGAATTTATTGCAGGTTCACACTTTCTCCCTTTATCCACAGGAACCACTGATCTGTTTCTGTTTCATGCTTGAGGATGTAAATTTTACTATCTGCTGTTCGCACCTTAAAGTAATTGGCAGCGGGATGAACGGGATCTGTATCTTTATTGGATGAAGATGCAGATACCTGGTACCAGCGATCCAATACCTCTTCCACATCAACCCGAATGTTGTCGAAATAAAATCGTCGGGGATATTCGTTGGCTTTATATCCTGAATAACATTCAACTTTAACCGGAAATAAATCTTTCATGTTAAAACAAATTTTATTTTTTTTTCTTGTATCTTTTAATCTGAACTAGTTTATATCTGTTATTGAAAAGATACAATCAACCCTGCAGTGGAGTTTAACTATTTAATACGTTTATTTTATGGAGGCATGGATTATTGATAGAATTAGTAATTTAAATGAAACAGATCATCCATTAAAAAAGGTGCAAATTCCGAAACCTGTTCCAAAAGAAGGGGAATTGTTGTTACGTGTTAATGCCTGCGGAGTTTGCCATACCGAGCTGGATGAAATAGAAGGACGTACACCTCCCCCTGTTTACCCTATTATTCCAGGACACCAGGTGGTAGGTGTTGTTGAAGCAACGAGAGGCATTAATCCGGCAATGGGAGTGGGTAAGAGAGTAGGGGTGGCCTGGATTTATTCAGCTTGTGGGGCTTGTGAATTTTGCAATTCGGGAAGAGAAAATCTGTGTGCTGAATTTTTAGGTACCGGCCGGGATGTAAATGGTGGTTATGCTGAATATATGGTTGTTCCGGAAAAGTTTGCCTACTCTATTCCTGCTTTTTTTTCAGATACCCAGGCGGCTCCCTTGTTATGTGCCGGAGCAATTGGTTATCGTTCGCTGAAATTGTGCAATATTCGCGATTATCAGAATATCGGGTTAACTGGCTTTGGAGCTTCAGCTCATCTGGTGCTGAAGTTTATTAAGAACTGGTATCCCCATACTGGGGTGTATGTTTTTGCCCGTGATGCCAGGGAACGGGAATTTGCTCTTGAATTGGGTGCTGATTGGGCAGGTGATATTGATGAAAAACCACCTATGCCACCCGATTCCATCATTGATACCACACCAGTTTGGAAGCCTGTTATTGCAGCTTTAGAAGTTCTAAAACCAGGTGGGCGACTGGTCATAAATGCCATTCGCAAAGAAGCTTCCGATCAGGAACAACTCCTCCGTCTCGATTATTCACGTCATCTTTGGATGGAGAAAGAAATGAA
>JBEPWX010000511.1:0-3044 GCA_041642235.1 Mariniphaga sp. | reverse complement strand
TGCCTCCAGCCGCTCCAATTCATCTTTAATATCCTTCAATTCAAGTAAACAGCTTTGCATCCGGGCAGCCATTTCAGGTACTTCACTGATGTATTGTTGAATGTTTTCAAGAAGTTTATGACTTTCTTTAAGGTTTTGAATAACGGAAAAATGTTCCTCCTCAAGCAATTTCTGCACTCCAATCAAGGCATTTTTAATTTCTTCAGCATGAGTAAGCCTTTCAAGCTCTGCTTCCATCTCTTCCTGTTCATTTTCCTGCAAGCCGGCCTCTTCAAGTTGATTGAACTGAAACTGCCAGTAATCCAAATCGGCTTTTTCTTTTTCGTTCCTTGCAATCAGTTCTTCCAAAACCTTTTGAAAGGACTTAAACATTAGAAACTGTTCCCTGTACTGCTGAAGTTTTTTACCGGCTCCCGAAACCACATCTACGAGCTGTAGCTGAAATTTGCGGTTGCCCAGCTCAAGATTTTGATGCTGAGAATGAATATCAATAAGCTGCAAAGCCAGTTCCCTGAGGGTTTTCAATGATACGGGGGTATCGTTAATAAAAGCACGTGATTTCCCTGATGGTGCAATTTCACGACGCAATATGGTTGGATTATCATAATCCAGGTCGTTTTCAATAAAAAAATCGGTCAGGTTGTAATTTTTTACTTCAAAGAATCCCTCCACAATGCATTTTTCGTTTTGATTCTTTAATACCGATAAATCAGCACGGTTCCCCAAAATTAACCCAAGTGCACCCAGGATAATGGATTTACCCGCTCCGGTTTCACCGGTAACGGAATTCAATCCGGAATGAAATTCAACATCCAGATTATTAATTAAAGCATAGTTGGAAATGGCCAGTCGGGTCAGCATAAAAAAAGCTAATTACAAATCTTCACTTTCAGCAATTCGTTTGTATTTGCTACCGTTAGAGGGATCCACTTCATTCAAAATAGCAACTACCCGGTTTCGCTCGTCGGGATACGATTTGGAAAATACATTAACCAATTCATCAGCTTTTGCATCAAAAAACATTTGAAGGATATAGGTTGAAGGCCTGCGCCGGAACACCGACTGAATATCGCGGAGCGAATTTGCTATATTAGCCCTTCCCTCTTCAGGTTTTTGTGCCATCAAATCGAGACCCTGCCGGTGATAGGTATACATCACATTTCGAAAAGCAGAATACGACCTGTTCATAATATTTTCAATCAACCAATAGCGATTTCGTTCTCCTTCAAAAGCTTTCCATCCTTGTTCATTTGCATTTTGAGAATTATTCACAATAGTCTGGGCCTTTTCGAAAAAAGGAGTGCCCCCTTCAGGTGAATACGAATCGTAATCGAAACCTAAAATGACATATACATAAAATGCCAAAATGTTGGTAAGATTTTCCCTGTTGGAGGTTTCATTATATTCAAGTGATTGAAACTCTACATATTGGCATCTGAAATCATTGTCTTTAATATTCAGAACAGTTGTTTCATAACTCGAACCAAATACCGGCCTGGTTAACTGCACCTGAATCGACCCTCTATATTCATCATTTGACAGCTGTTCATCAAGTCTGATAAGAATATTGCATTTTATTTTCTCATCGTAGGTATATGAATGTTCAGTCCACTTCCGGTTATTTATGAATTCATAGATATCGGATTGCATGGTTCTGAAAAGCTGTCGGTTTGCTCCCTGAATGCTCTGAGCAGTAACCGTAACATTGCACCGCAATTCCTGTGCTTCCAGCATAGAGAAGAATATTACCGCCAGTGTCAGTAAAATCAGTTTCTTCATAATCACCTCATTTATCCATGTAAATGTATACATTTTATAGCGAAAGATGTTTATTATTTCAGCAATGAAATTATTTCATTCACAATATCTGTAGCCACATCTTTCTTTGACTTTAACTCAAAATATTGAATTTTATTGTTTTTTCCACAAATTGTCACCTTGTTGGTATCGAATCCAAAACCTGCTCCCTCATCGTTGAGAGAATTTAATACAATTAAATCCAGATTTTTCTTCTCAAGCTTTAATCTGGCATTTCTCAGTTCATTATTCGTTTCCAGGGCAAATCCGATAATAACCTGACCCTTTTTCTTTTTAGTTCCGAGTGCTGCCGCGATATCATCAGTTGGCTTTAGTTCAACCATTAAATTTCCCTTGCCTCTTTTAGTTTTTTGGATTTTGGGATTTGCAGGAGTAAAATCTGCTACAGCAGCTGTCATAATTGCACCATCACATCCAGGGAAACGGTCAAGGCAAGCCTCATACATTTCCTGTGCCGATTCAACATGCACAACCTGAATTCCCTTTTTTGATGTTGAAATGTTAACTGGCCCCGAAATCAAAATTACCTCTGCCCCTTTATCAGCAAGAACTTCAGCAATGGCATATCCCATTTTTCCTGTAGAAAAATTCCCGATATATCGGACGGGATCAATTTTCTCGATAGTAGGTCCTGCTGTTACAAGGAATTTTCGGTTCAACAGTTTTTTTTTTGGCTGAAGTAGTCAACCAGTCTGTCAAGTATGTTTTCCGGCTCCTCCATGCGGCCCTTCCCTTCAAGTCCGCTTGCAAGTTCACCCACAACAGGGTCAAGAATTACATTACCGTATTTGTGAAGGATTGAAATATTTTTCTGGGTAGAAGGATGATTAAACATATCGAGGTCCA
Organism: Mariniphaga sp.; assembly: GCA_041642235.1. GTDB lineage: Bacteria > Bacteroidota > Bacteroidia > Bacteroidales > Prolixibacteraceae > Mariniphaga. The sequence continues at coordinate 380 of JBEPWX010000511.1, read as the reverse complement.
TTGCCGGTGCAATAAACACGGGACATTTAGCCGACAGGTATGTAGTTATGAGCATATTATCGGCAATTCCACTGGCCATCTTAGCGAGTGTAGCTGCAGTTGCAGGAGCTATAATCATAGCATCAGCCCACAGACCAAGGTCAACATGGCTGTGCCACGTGCCGTCACTGTGTTCAAAAAACTCACTGATTACAGGCTTGCCCGATAAAGCAGCAAGTGTTACCGGAGTAATGAACTCTTTGCCTGCAGGTGTAATTACAACCTGGACCTCTGCTCCTTCACGCACCAACAGGCGTAAAAGAAATGCCGACTTATAGGCGGCAATACTTCCGGAGATTCCCAATATTATTTTTTTCCCCTGAAGCTGCATCTGAGTGAAT
>JBEPWX010000510.1:0-3057 GCA_041642235.1 Mariniphaga sp. | reverse complement strand
CGGAATCTGTGTAAATATTATGAAACAACCACTTGCTTATGTACATCCCGATGCAAAAGTTGCAGAAAATGTTGTCATTGAACCATTCGTTTCTATCGACCGGGATGTTTTTATTGGAGAAGGAACCCGAATCGGCTCAAGTGTAACCATTCTTTCAGGAACACGTATCGGAAAAAACTGCAACATCTTTCCCGGAGCAGTTATAGGTGCTGCTCCCCAGGATTTAAAGTATAAAGGGGAGTATACAACAGTTGAAATAGGCGACAATAATACCATCCGTGAATATGTTACCATCAATAAGGGAACTGCTTCAAGAGGAAAGACGGTAATTGGCAATAACAATTTGTTAATGGCTTATGTACACATCGCTCATGATTGTTATGTTGGGAATTATGTGATCCTGGGCAACAATACCCAACTTGCCGGTGAGGTAATTATCGATGACTGGGCTATCATTTCCGGCATGACAGGAATACACCAGTTCTGCCGTATTGGGTCGCATGTCATGGTTGCTGGCGGATCATTAGTAAGAAAAGATGTTCCTCCCTTCATTAAAGCAGGACGTGAACCCCTCGCTTATGTTGGTATTAATTCAATTGGATTGCGGCGTCGCAATTTTTCAAATGAAAAAATCAGGGAAGTACAGGATATTTACAGGTACATTTATCAAAAAGGGTTAAATACTGCTCAGGCAGTAGAAATTATTGAAGCTGAAATGCCCGCTTCACAGGAACGTGATGAAGTACTCCTGTTTGTAAAAGATTCCAAAAGAGGTATAATCAGAGGATATTTTCCAGATTAAAATTCTATTCTGGATACCCTGCCAAATCGTGATCTTATTTCCTGTTTTTTGTTGGTTTTATTTTTTTACAGGTTGAATTAGTGATATAAAAACTGCTTTTGGGAAAACTGTTTATATATTAAATTATTCTGCTGTTTTTTCATTCTTTCATTATTTTTTTAATGTTTTTTGATTGAATATCTTTTTTCCGCTTTTCCAATCTGCCGGAAATTCAATCATAATATTTACATATTTCAATTTCTGCAAGTAACACCCATTTTTGCTCATCTGTCTGGAATCAATTTATTTCTCTTTGGTTAATAGTCAACTAGCTTAAAAAAAAATGACAATTCTTAAATGTAAGAAGGCATTTAAAATTTCACAATTTAAATCAAATTATATTCAAAAAGTACATTAGATTTTCTTAAGTGTGAATATTGTTGTAACTTATTGGTGATTTTATCCTTTAACCCCAAATCTTAATCTTAAATCCAAAGTTAGACCTTTTGTTTTTGTGTGGCGGAAATTTCATTAATGGTATTTGGTGGAAAATACAGCACTAATGGCTTAAACAAATGGAGAACTTTTTTTTGATAATTACAAGCCTTGCTTTAACATGAATGTGACAGGTTTATTTTAATAGGAAATAAATATGAAGTATAACAGAAATAATAAATGAAACTATGAAAAGCTTAATAATTTTTTCCATTTTAAGTTTGTATGTTATAACGCTTTGGGGGCAGCAGAGAATTACTGTCACAGGTGTTGTGACAGATGAAACAAATCTGGGATTACCAGGGGTAACTATTCAGGAACAAGGGACTCAAAATGGTACCATAACCAATTTTGATGGAGAATACACCATTGAAGTTGCTGAAATGGCCACGCTGGTTTTCTCTTTTATTGGATTTCGGCCGCAGGAAGTTCCGGTAGAAGGGAGGTCGGTTATTGATGTGCGAATGACTGAAGAAGTAGTGGATATTGAAGAAGTTGTGGTTGTAGGGTATGGTACCCAGGTAGTACGTGACCTTACCTCATCAATTGCCACGGTGAAAGCTGAGGAGCTGGAGCGGACACCTTCAGGGCAGGCCATGCAGGCTTTGCAGGGTAAAGTTGCAGGACTTCAGGTAGTAAGCAGCGGCGGCCCGGGGGAATCGCCAACCATCCGGGTGCGGGGTATTGGGTCCTATCCGGGACAGGATAATGAAGCGCCACTTTATGTTGTGGATGGCATGTTTTTCGACAATATAGATTTTTTAAATCCCTCCGATATATCAACAGTTTCAGTTTTGAAAGATGCCTCGGCGGCAGCCATCTATGGTGTAAGAGCCGCCAATGGGGTAGTACTTATTGAAACCAAGTCTGGCGGAATTAACCGCCCTGCACAAATTACATACGACGGTTATTTTGGCTATCAGGTACCCCAGAATGTTTTGAAAATGGCTAATGCCGAACAATATACCACTATGGCTTTGGAGTCAGGGTCAGCGCCAGATATTGAGAATATTTCCAATGCTATGCAACGTTACGGCAGGAGCCGTATTAATCCAAATGTGCCGGCTGTAAATACCGACTGGTATGATGAGATTATGCGCATTGCTCCAATACAAAACCATAGCCTTAATGTCTCGGGGGGAGGAGAGAGTGCTTCCTATTCGATAGGGGCCAGCTATTTTTTTCAGGAAGGTATTCTAGATATGAAGAATAACTATGAACGCTTTAACGTTCGGTCAAAAATTGAATACAATGCCACCGATTGGCTTACTATTGGCAGCAATATAATTTTTAGCAATGCACAACGGTATTTACAGGATGATGCAGCCTGGAGTCAGGCATATTGGGCAGTTCCTATCCTGCCGGTTTACGATGATCAAAATACAGATGCCTGGCCGATAAATTTTGCCAGTGCCCAGCATATTGGTTTCAGGAGTGGCCAAAACCCGATGCCGACGCTCGAATTTAACAACAACCGTCAGAAGTCCAGGCAAACATTGGTTAACTTTTCTGCCCAAATAAATTTTATTCCCAATAAATTTAATTTCAAAACCACATACAATCATAGCCTGGAAGTACTGAATCAACGCGATGTTGACTTACCCTATTTTATTAGTGATGCCTTCCAGAGGTCAAATGCTGCAGTAACAAAAAGGGCAGAAACTTTTTCCAATCAGATATGGGATAATGTGCTTACCTATACTGATATATTTGATGACCATAATGTAAGTGTAATGCTTGGTCATTCATACAGGGATGAATCATGGCAGATGCTGACAGCT
>JBEPWX010000509.1:0-3095 GCA_041642235.1 Mariniphaga sp. | reverse complement strand
TCTCCTTTGAAGATTCTGATACAATTTCAGCCTGAATTCCCGTTTCCACTTTTTCCGAAGGAAATAACACCCACACAAATTTGCTGTCCGATTCAATGTTTATGGAATAAACGGAAGCAACATTTGTTTCGTATTTGTTGTATTCTTCGCTGTACCAACCCTGAATTTCCGGTTCTTCCTGCCCTTCAATAGAAGTTATATTCCAATCCTGATTTCCAACCGGTATAACCTGCAGGTTCCCTTTTTCGTTTTGGGTAAAAACCCGTTTTCCATCAACGGCTACCTCACAATCAGGGTGCCAGTGCCAGAGTGCTTCAATTTTCCGGGGACAGTCGGTTTTCACATGATCCACCACCACCCATAAATCGCCGCGTGCATAAAACAGCCGGCGGGTGTGTTCGCATTGGCCCTCAACGCCAATAAACTGGTCGAACGAACTCCAGGCGTAATCGTACTCACCGGTAATCAGCCAGTTCTTTTTTGATACCGGTTCCTCTGCCAGCCGCGGACCAGGTTCCTGCCCTTTCCCGTCGATAAGAAGTACGTTGTGCCCCTGACTTCCGCGTGCATAAGGCCGGAACTTTTCAGCCACTTCACCGGTGTATGCAAACCGTCCGGCATCCACAAGCAGGTCGCGCCCATAGGCTGCAATGGAAATGTGAAGTTTGTCGTTGTGCTGGTGCCCGCTTCCCCAGGGGCCGATATCGAAAAACGACCAGTGCGAATCGGCATCAAATCCGCTCCGGGAAATCAAATGCCCGGCCCACGGGAAAAAGTAAGAAGGCCCGTCATTTGGTTTGGTGCCCGATTGCCCGTTGGTGGCAATAAATTCCCAATCGGGTTTATTGAATTTATTAGCAGCCTCCAGCACAAGTTCACGGTCGCTGCCGCGGTCACCATCGTTGTTCAAAATCCGGTGACCATCAGGCCGGATAGCATGGGCAATGTAATAATACATATCCTCTATGGTTTGGTTAAAAAAATCAGGCAGCGGTTTGTTCACCCGGTCACAAATTTCTTTTAACAGTTCAAAATTTCTCAGCGAAACATTGTGGTAATGTGAAGTGAGTTCGGTTTGGACACCATCGGGATAAACCTGGTCTTTCATGCTTGCAGTCATCGCACTAATGGAATAATCGAGCCATTCTTCAGCATCTTTGTATTCAGGAAAATTAGTGGCAATAGTTGCAATGGCAGTCATTTCCATCGTCAGCCAATTGTTACCGCCATGAAAGTTCCGGTTGTAATGGGCATGATCGGGAAGGCTGCTCAACAATAAAAGCCGGGTTGCAGGTGACAGAAATTCGCTGTTTAACATGCCATAAAATATTCGGCTCCATACCTTTGCGCGGGCAGCAACTTCCAGTCCGCGCCAAATGGATTCGTTGCCTTTTTCTGCCGGGTAAGGCATACTTTTTATAATGAAATCGCGCAAAAACAGATCGATGTATTCTGCATATTTTCGATTGCCGGTTTCCAGATACACACTGGAAACGTGGCTAATCTGGCTGTGCCGGTTAGAGAGCCAAGCCCATTCGCGATCGTTGTTCGGGCCTTTCCAATACCAGTCGCGGTGACCGTCGTCGCCCCACGGCACCTGCCCCCTGACATTCTGAATAACAAACACATTTTTCAAAATGGTGTCGGCTTCTGATTCTGTCCGGTCAGATTTTTCAGGCTGAATTTTTCTCAAATGCATGGCATTTTCGCTGGTCTTATAATATGCAAGAAGCTGTTTACAGGCTTCGGCCAGATTTCCTGCTTCCCAGGCAGTTTTCACTTTTTCCATTCCGGGGTAATCAAGATTGAATTCTCCCAGCATTTTTTTCATTTTGTTGGGATAAGCTTTGCAGACATCTTCAACAGTATGAATTTCCCGCCAGTTTTGGGCTAAAACGATTCCTGAGAATATCAGAAAAAAAATGGTCGCTAAAAAGGTTTTTAATTTCATGGGATGCTGTTTTAATGTTTTATAAAAATAATTCTAAAAATTGATAATAATCATTTGTTTACGCCTCCTGTTGCACCCATTCTTTAGTGGTCGCAGGTTTGTTTAAATCTTGCCGTACTTATTATAGGTTTGTTACCGGTCATTAATCGGGTTTCCCTGTTTCAAAAATACAATCCCGGCTCATGGCAAAAAAATCATTCAAAACAACTCCAGGGGTGAATATTATTTCAAATCTGCTTAATTTCAATTTGTACAAATACAACTGACTGGGCCCGGGGGTTCCGGGCGTGGGCGTTCGCGGTTGCGGTTTAAAGTTTCCCGTTTTAGCATATACCTGAATCATCTGCCGGTTCCCCATCGCTGGTTATTTGTACCAGTAACCCCGGGAAACTACCTTCTACTTCCAGCCGGGCATTTAATGGTTCAGGTTTTAATACTTTGCCTGAATTTTCGAAATCCTTGTTCAGCAAAATGGTCCCATTTCCATATTTAATGTGCCAGTAACCCAGATCGTAATAACCGTCGTCCCGATTTCAAAATTCTTCAGATAGAATTCACTGTTAATGCTTCCCATTTCCTGAAAAAAACCAGTATAGATTACATTTTCCTGACTGCTGACTCCATCACGGTAATGAAATATTAAATTATCGTTGCGGTCTTTCATGAAATTGGGATAAGTCACCTTATCTTCTTCTGTGCCTATCATCGACATTATATGAATATTCATTATATGGATATTCATTCTTAATTAATTAAATTTCAAAAAGAAGGCTGTTGTTAAAAATCAATTAGCCTTAGTATTCCAACAGCCTTACTTTAACAGTTTCAACTCTATTTTTCATGGTCCATGCAGGTATTTGAATTTCCAGCCGCTTAAGATTTTTAATCTGACGGTCAAGTTTAAGCGGGGCAGGATCAAGGTTAATAATTGAAATCATTATACCGGGATGTGACAGGTTTTCAAGCTTCAATGATTTTCCATCCTGTTTAAGCACTGCACCGCCATTAACAATCTCAACATCTGCCTGAGTTAACAATTGCCATGTGACAAAACGGGTTTCACCGGAGGGTTCAATTTCATCTTCAATTACCAGAGAAGTTTCGCTGTCTTTAGTAAATGTCCGACTGGCACGTTTCAATTGTC
>JBEPWX010000508.1:0-3097 GCA_041642235.1 Mariniphaga sp. | reverse complement strand
TCGGAATGGCATTCACCGGCCATTTGTCAAATCAGATATGGCTGATATATCAAGGCTGATTGATAACTTATCTCAGGTTGATGGTGTTTTTGGGATGTCATTGGATGATGTTCCTCCGGCTGCGCGTGATTTGGTTGGTCTTAGAATTATGGCAGAGAATACAACCAAGCATATTCGTGTACTTAGCTTTTCTCCTGAAGGTGCAGATGCTATTTGTGAAATGAAAGATGTTTTAGGCGATTCGCCCTGGTTCAGTATGGGCTTTACTGCTCATGGGCCATTGAGGTGGACAAATCTGGCAGTCGAAATTTTTAAACGTACAGCAAAAAAGAAAATTCCGGTTACTATTAATGGCGAACCAATGGCAGGCGTTTCCGGACCGGTTACCCTTGCTGGTTCAGCAGCTGTTGGTAATGCAGAGATCCTGGCAGGTTTGGTTATCAATCAGATTCTTGAACCAGGACGACCATGTATTTACAATCTGGGACTGGCTCATATTTTTGATATGCGCACTGCAATTGCTGTTACCGGAGCTCCGGAAAATCATCTTTTTGCCGGAATAAGTGCAGCAATGGGACGTTTCTATAACCTTCCGTCATGTTCCTGGGTTTCTACCGAAAGTATGTGTGTCGACAGCCAGGCTGCCATCGAAAAATCAATGGGATTTTTAACTCATCTGCAACATGGAGTAAGTGTTATCTGGGGTGCAGGACAACTTGAATCGGAACTTACAATTTCTCCTGCCCAGGCTGTAATCGATGATGAGATAATCAGGTATGTAAAACGATTGTTAAGAGGGGTGGACATTACAGATGAAACGTTGGCTGTTGAATTAATTCGTAAAATTGGTATCAGCGGAGAATTTCTTTCAAGTGAACATACCTTGTTTAATTTTGGTACTGAACTCTTCGAGCCTTCACTATTATTTCGCAAAAAGCGCTCAGATTGGGAAAAAAGCGGAAGTAAATCTCTGCATGAAATAGCAGAATCTATGGCTGATGAAATTATCGGTGAACCACGTTCTGAAATGATATCAGATGAACAATCCAACTACTTACGGAAAATCGAGAAGTCGTTTTTAAAACAGCACCAAACTTAGTCAAACAACTTACTAAAGCCGTTTTAAAGCTACCACCCACCGAACCGGGAATATCCCAAATACAGAAATAGAGTGCAGGAGGTGGATGGATGGCAGGGCATCGTTAGAGTATCTGGCAAGTATTTTTCAATTTGTTAATTCTGAAAAAGGATTGTGGGAATCATTATTCTATGGTGTTTTTAAGAATTCCCATGAAATTTCAATTATGAATCAGACTATTAAAAGTACCGAAAAGGGGACTATCGGACACTACCAGACAAATATTTAAGCTAAACTAATTTCATTTTACCTTTGCTCTAACTTCGCATTAACTTCGGATTAACTTCGTATTAAATTCGCATTAAATTCGCGATTTTGTGAATTTAATACGAATTTAATACGAAAATGATACGAATATAACACGAATAAAATATGAATTTGACCTTAATATGGACTTAAGTTGAACGGACTTTCAATGTAAAGTCGCCTGCGGGAGCTATAGCGGTTTGGCCATTTCTGTGGCAAAGGATGTAAGTTAAATGGCATTGAAGGGTGTATGTGTATAAAGAATTGTCAGTTATGTTATTTTGTAACTTTCTGAATTTAAGTGATGTTTTCTCTTGATGATTAATATAAGGAGAAAAAATGAAAAAATTTAATTTTAATGCGCAGGTTTTATAATATGAATGTGTCTTAAGGATATAAACAATTTAAAAATATTGAAAATGAAAAAATTAATTCTTCCTATGATTGTTTTTGGAGCATTATTCTTCTTACTCGGAACAGGTGCTGCAGAAGCGCAAAAAGTTTATCCGGAAAAAGTACAAACCACACAAACAGTACAGCCCGGATATGTGGATGCAAACGGTGACGGAGTTTGTGATAATTACAATGGAACCCAGCCCGGAAAAGGGCTCGGTCCGGGAAATGGGCAGGGGCTTGGACGTGCTACCGGAAAGGGACTTGGCAAAGGTTTAGGGTTAAGGGATGGCAGCGGTAACGGGCAACGTCGCTTCGACGGAAGCGGACTCGGGCGCAACAAAGGCAACGGCAAACAATTGCGCGATGGCAGTGGAGGCAATTGTGCCACTCCCCCAAAATAGACCTAAGATAATATCCAGGAACCGGTGTGATTCTTTACTCCGGTTTTTGGTATTCTACCTGCTAATCCCTTCACAAATGCACTTTCTTATTCGATTGGCATTCTATACCGATTCTTCAACAATTTTTATTTCTTCTTCGGTTAAACCGTACAGTTCATAAACCATATGGTCAATATTGTTATCTGTTCTAAACATTTACCTGTTATTTGGCATTAAATTTTTTATTTTTATAATATAAAACAGTTTCTTAAATAGGTTTGATCTTTTTTTTGGTGGCTTCTATGTTATTTGAATTATAAACTCTATAATTTTTGTCATTACGCTTTTTCTTTCGTAATCTATATTCTGCTACAAATTCATTAAATTCGCTTTATGAAGTCAAAACATAAACCGGTATTCAATAAACGCATTTTTTGGGATGTGAACTTTGAGCAAATAGATTACTATGTCAAGACAAATTTCGTTATCTGGCGTGTTTTCGAACGCGGCGATGTGGAAGACATCCGCCAGTCCCGCCGGTACTACGGCGATGAAAAAGTAACCAAAGCCTTATTGAATGCCAAATATTTACCTGAACACCGAATACACCTGGCAAGCGCTGTTACGGGCAAACCATTAAAAGAATTCAGATGCTACATGCTGAGACAATCGAACCCGGAACTTTATCTTTATTAAAAAAGTTGATGGAACTTCCTTCTCTCCATTCTTTTTCATTGGTGGGGGGAACCACCCTGGCTTTGCGTTACGGGCACCCATAGTTCGGTGGATTTGGATTTATTTTATCATGAAGAATTTGATACTTCAGTTATTACAAATGCGATTATTTACGCTGAATTAAAACTTTAAGCGGACAGGGGGGCAAGCCCTCCAGTTGCGGCTATTGCTGCATGTACATTTTCGTCCAGTTCCTCTTTTA
>JBEPWX010000507.1:0-3099 GCA_041642235.1 Mariniphaga sp. | reverse complement strand
GATCTGGTATACGACGAAGAACAAGAGGTGGAAAATGCCCTTTCCCGTTCGCATGATGCTGTTTCTTATGCTGCAAATACCGGTATCTTCGATGGTATGATTAATACTTCATGGGATGACTCAGGACTTCACAACCAGGTTTGGATGCTGAGCTTCGTGAATTCGGCAGAATTTTCCTGGAGTGGAAGTTCCCCATCGCTTGATGAATTCAGCGAAAAATTCTTCGTGAATTATTATGGAAATAATTCCGCAGATATGAAGGAGCTTTATGTTTTGTTAAATAAGGCAGCCTACTATTTTTATAAATCTTTGGAACGGAGGGTTTGGCATTACGGCGATATCGGGAAAACGCATCTGCCGGATTTACCCCGTGGCGATAACCTTGAATACGACCAATTCTGGAACCGGGAGTATGCCCATAAAGTGAAAGAATCAAAAGAACAATTAAAGGATATGGAGCGTGCTTCCCAGATTATTCAGGCAAATGTAAATGCTGGTATCAGGAATAGTTATGACCTGGAGATATTTAATTCAATGGTTGAATTGGTAAAGCATACATGCAACACCTATATTTCGCTATCCAACCTGGAATTCGCCATAAGAGATGCTCATCGTCAGCGCTACCTGGACCATGACAAAGCGTATGAAGCGCTTGAGAAAGCCTTGGATATTGTTGATAAAAACCTTGCAGAAAGAGAAAGCGTATACAATAATCTGGTGGTCACCTGGGAAAAAACCCGGCTTCCGAAAGGGATGTCAACACCGGAAAAGGAATTTTTTCACCGTCAGGATCGTGCACGACATTTTGCATTCCGGCGGGCCGATATGAGTTATCTGATCATGGATGAAGAACTTCTGGGATTAGAAGATTATCGGAAGAATCTGTCAAATTATATAAACTGGTATAAAAAAACATTTTTATAAATAATTAAATCATGAAAAAACCAGAATTCTTTAAAGCTATTCCCATATGGGCACTTGCAATGTTTTTTGTCTGCACAACCTCCGTCTATGGACAAACAGTTAATGAATGCGAAAACTGGCAGGCAGAACATCCTGAATGGATTTTCTGTGACGATTTTGAAAGCGGAGAGCCAATGATAAAACAAGGCCGTTATTTCGAATATGGCGATAATGGTGGTGATTTTGTTCCAATGGATAGCCTGGGAATAAACGGGTCCATCGGGATGCGGACAATATTCCAGCAGGGCGAAGTGGGAGCAGGAGGAATGAAGCTGGGTTTTGGCCGTAATCCGCAGGGATATATGAATAAAGGAATCCGTAATACGGAGGACTTCCGGGAAGTTTATTACCGGATGTATTTAAAGAATGACCCTGAGTGGGAAGGCAATCCGGCTAAACTTTCAAGGGCAACAGTATTTTCATCACCCAATACCTGGGCACAGGCAATGATTGCGCACCTTTGGAGCGACGGAAAATACCACCTTTTACTTGATCCTGCTTCCGGTGTCAATGCCAGTGGTGAGGTTGTAACAACAAAATACAACGATTTCGATAAGTTGAAATGGCTGGGCAACAAATCAGGTGTCACTCCCATATTTGATGGAACCTATGATGACTGGATTTGTATTGAGCATCATGTGAAGCTTAATGATCCCGGAGAGAAAAATGGCGTGCAGGAGTTTTGGATTAATGGAAATCTGGAAGCCCGGTTAATAAATCTTGATTTTGTCGGGACTTATTCTGCCTATGCCATTAATGCTATCTTCTTCGAAAATTATTGGAACAGCGGCTCAGAAAAAACACAGGAAAGGTATTTCGACAATATCGTGGTTTCAACTGAACGAATCGGTTGTCTCGATCTTACCTCCAGTACGAATCCTCAGCATCAGTACGATATCAATGTCTTTCCAAACCCGGCCAGTGGATATGTGAATTTTTACTGCGCAAACCAGCCGGTACAGAATGTTAGAGTATTTGATATGGCAGGAAATATATTAATAGAACAGAAAAATTATGAGCAGAAGGGAAGTATCGATATAGCGCATTTAAACAGCGGAGTTTACATTTTAAAAATAACGTCCGACAAAAATGTTTTTACCTGTAAAATCATGAAGGAATAACAACCTTTACCTGCTCAATAAGATAACTTAAACCGGTTTATAAAGCCTCACAAGAGGTTTCATAAACCGGTTCATTATTGACTATGTTCAAGATTTGATTATTTAATGTTTAAACGCATTATGGGCAGAGAAATTTTTTTCTTTCCTTTTTGTTAAACCATTGTTTTCCATCTTTTGAAGAAAAACGATAGAGAAGTACTTTCTTTTCATTTATTTTAGCAGTAAATTCAGGGATCAAAAAATAGATTGTGCAATGACGATTAAAAAGAATCAGGTATTAATTCTTGCATTAGCATCCTTTACTGCCTGCACCAAAAATTAAATGACCCGTCATATACTGAATTCGTGAACCAATTTAAAAATGAAACCAATGGAAAAACGGGAGGTTGTTAAAAGAGCACTGGAGTTTAAGGAAATACCCTATACTCCCTGGCATTTTAAATTTACCAAAGAGGCAAAAGATAAACTGTTGGATTATCTTGGAGATGGCAATATGGAAGACTACCTCCAAAACCATTTTGTTGAGCTGGGAAATGATATTGGTTTTTTTAATTACCTGGGGAACGACCTATATCAGGATGTATTTGGGGTGGTGTGGGATCGAAAGGTTGATAAGGATATTGGTATTGTTAAAGAAATCGTGTTGCATGAGCCTTCGCTGAAGGGTTATGTATTTCCTAATCCGTTGGATGAACGTTTTTTTGAAGACATTCCCGAAAAAACAGCAAACTATTCTGATCGGTTCCGGTTGTATGCCATCGGGTTCTCGTTTTTTGAAAGAGCATGGACCATGAGGGGCATGGAAAATCTGCTGGTTGATTTTTTAATGAATCCGGATTTTGTCCATGAATTAATGACTTCCATTACGGAATATAACATCACACAGATAAATGAAGCCTTAAAATACGATATCGATGCGGTGGAATTGGGTGACGACTGGGGCAGGCAGGTGGCCCTTATTATGGGCTATGACTGCTGGAAAGAGTTTATTTATCCTTACCTTAAACGAACCTTC
>JBEPWX010000506.1:0-3117 GCA_041642235.1 Mariniphaga sp. | reverse complement strand
CACATCAACCTCGCACTGGTTTTCTGCTCCGGCATGTACCAAAGCTTCGGCAATCGATTTGTATGCATCCCTGAGTTCCACATATTTACCGATAATACCTATTTTTATCGAATCTTTAGGATTATTCAGTTTTTCCAGAAAAACATTCCACGCTCCCAGATTAATGCCTTCACTGATTTCCAGTCCCAGTTTTTTAAGAACTGTTAAATCTAGTTTCTCTGCCAACATCTTAATCGGGACTTCATATATGGTAGGAACATTTACCGATTGCACAACCGCATCGAGATCCACATTACAAAACAGTGCTACTTTTTCCCGTATTGAAGTATCAATTTCATGTTCCGTTCTTAGAACAAGAATGTCAGGCTGAACCCCCGCTTCGAGCAACAATTTAACCGAATGCTGAGTTGGTTTGGTTTTTAGCTCTCCGGTAGCTGCAAGATATGGCACCAGAGTTAAGTGAATCACCACTGCCCTGGAGCCCAGTTCCCGCTTTAGCTGCCTTACCGATTCAATATACGGCAACGATTCAATATCGCCCACTGTGCCTCCAATCTCTGTAATCACAATGTCGTATTTACCTTTTGAACCAAGAATTTTTATTCTTCGTTTTATTTCATCGGTAATGTGCGGGATAATTTGAACTGTTTTACCCAGGTAATCGCCATGACGTTCTTTGCTTATTACCGACTGATAAATTCGACCGGTAGTAACATTATTTGCCTGGGAGGTAGGTTCATTTAAAAATCGTTCATAATGCCCCAAATCCAGGTCAGTTTCGGCTCCGTCCTGTGTTACAAAACATTCACCGTGTTCATAAGGGTTTAAAGTCCCAGGATCAACATTAAGATAGGGATCCAGTTTTTGAATGGTGACAGTATAACCTCTTAACTGAAGTAACTTAGCCAAAGAGGAAGCCAGAATTCCTTTACCTAAGGATGATGTAACTCCACCTGTAACAAATATGTATCTTGTTTCAGACACCATTGATATGTTTTAGTTTTTAAAAGCCACAAAATTAATTAATAAAATGTATAAGAAAACTAATGTCAGCTGAAATTGAGCTGCGAACAAATAAAATAATACAGAAAATCTTGCACTGCTTAACAATATTAAATACGATCCACGATAAAAAAACCAACTCCAGATGGCAGTAACAGATTGTTAATTTTTTCCGATGAGCAGCATAAAATATAAAGTTAGATAAATGATTTTACGGTTGTATAACCTTTACAATTCAATACAATAAACCGTATGTTACAAATGTAATATACCATAGTTTACAAAGTTGAAATATACTGATATACAGTAGCTACAGATATAGTCGTCCTGTCATAGAACGAATAAAACTAGCAGTTTTCTTTTTTATCTCTTGTAATTAATGCAGAAATAAAATGGAATAATGACTGTATAAATCAGATATGCCAGAAAACAATAATCCTTGTAAAAAAACCATCCCGCATAGAGAACAAGTGCAGAAAGAAGCCCATTCAGAGATTGAAGTCTGACTCTGTTCAATTCAGAGATTGATAAAAAAAATGCCTGCAATTAAAACAGGCATTTTTTTATCAATAATTTCAGTTATTTATTGTTTAAATTCTTTTTTCAATTTTTCGACCCAATTTTTGACTCTTTCAGAAGTCAGCCTTGCCTGATTTTCCTGGTCAAGAGGTAACCCAACGAATTCATCACCCTTTTTAGCCCTCGATGATTCAAAAGTATAACCTTCAACCGGGACGTGACCTACGACTACACCACCACATTGTTCAAGTATTTCAACTAAAATCCCTATGGCATCGCAGAAATTTTCAGGATATTCCTTTTGATCTCCCAAACCAAAAACTGCAAATTTTTTACCCGAGAGGTCCATTTCTTCCAGATCAGGTACAAATTCATCCCAATAGTTGGGTAGTTCTCCATCAAACCAGGTAGGGGCACTTAAAATGAAATTATCATATTTTTCAATTAACTCTTTATCAAGTTCTTCTGCATTCACTGTTTCAATATTTTCTTTTCCCCACACGTCGATAACTTTTTCAGCTACTTTTTTCGACTTGCGTGTATGAAAACTATAGATAATAGCTGTTTTTCTGCTCATTTTAATAGACTTTTCTTAATATAAAATCAATTCTTTTGCTGCATCGTATATTTTTTGGGCATTGGGTAAAATAGCCCTTTCAAGAATGGTATTGAATCCTACAGGGGTAAAAGTTGACCCCACTCGTTTTATTGGAGCATCAAGAAATTCAAATGCCTTTTCTGTAATAATGGAACTTAATTCACCACCGAATCCTCCAAATACTTTGTCTTCATGAGTAATAAGAACTTTATTGGTTTTTTTAACAGAATTCAGCACAGTTTCTTCATCAAGCGGAATCAGCGAACGTAAATCGATAACTTCCACATCGAAACCTTCTTCCTCCAATTTTTGAGCGGCATCCAGGCTTAAATGGGTGGTATTTCCATAAGTGACAATAGTTAAATCGCTTCCTTCCCTTCGTATTCTCGCTTTTCCAAATGGTACTTCAAAATCGTCAGGAACAGGAGTAGCCGCTTTAGGACTTTGATATAAAGTTTTGGGTTCCATGAACATGGTTAATCCTTTTGAGCGGATGGAAGTACGCAACAGACCGGCAGCATCGTCGGCAAAGGAAGGATAAACAATGCGCACTCCCGGAATGGAAACCAAAGCCCCCTCGATGTTCTGTGAATGGTAAAGTCCACCACCAATATATCCTCCGGAAGCAAGGCGAATAGTCACATTGGGCACAAACTTGCCATTCGATCGCCAATAGTCATGGCTGCTTTCAACATATGCTTCCATTGCAGGCCAAAAGTAATCGGCAAACTCGGCACCTTCAATAACAATCCTAATCTTTTCATTGTACCGCGACATACCATTGGCTGTACCAACAATAAAATCTTCGGCAATTGGCGCGTTAAAAATTCGCTTTGCACCGAATTCCTGTTGCAGGCCTTTTGAAACGTTAAAAATTCCGCCTTTCTCCTTATGTGCCATATCCTGACCCCACATGAATGTGTCGGGATTCC
Organism: Mariniphaga sp.; assembly: GCA_041642235.1. GTDB lineage: Bacteria > Bacteroidota > Bacteroidia > Bacteroidales > Prolixibacteraceae > Mariniphaga. The sequence goes on along the minus strand of JBEPWX010000506.1, from coordinate 66 downwards.
TGCGGAATTCATCCTTCAATGTTTCATTTAATGCGGATATAAGCTTCTTCTTGTCTCCTTGCACCT
>JBEPWX010000505.1:0-3121 GCA_041642235.1 Mariniphaga sp. | reverse complement strand
GGAACATTTGCAGCACCAACAGTATTAAAAGGTAAAGACGATCGGATGGTTCGCCTTGGATTCATAGGTGTAGGAGGCATGGGTACCAATTTATTGCAATCGTGTTTAAAAATGCAGGATGTTATAATTCCGGCAATTTGTGATATTGATCCTGAAGCAATGGCAAGGGCACTTGATCTGGTTGAAAAGGCGGGTCGCAAACGCCCTGATGAGTATTCGAAAAATGAACAAGATTATTTAAACCTTGTTGCCAGGGAGGACATTGATGCAATTGTTATAGCTACACCCTGGCTATGGCATACCCCTATGAGTGTTGCAGCAATGAAAGCAGGGAAACATTGTGCCCCGGAGGTCTGGGGTGCAAACTCCATCGAAGAATGCTGGGAATTGGTAAATACGGCAGAGGAAACAGGCATGCAATGTATGATGCTGGAAAATCATTGTTTCGACAGAATTGAAATGTCGGTTTTGAAAATGGTAAGAGCGGGTTTGTTTGGAGAATTATTACATCTTGAATGCGGATATTGCCATGACCTGAGGGGGGTTAAATTTGCTCCCGGAGCGGAGTTTGGTAAAGGATCAAAAGGAGAGGCAAGATGGAGAACAATACACTCGCAGAAAAGAAACGGTGACCTTTATCCTACCCATGGGCTCGGCCCGGTTGCAAACTATGTGAACGATAACAGGGGAAACAGGATGATTTCACTGACTTCCACCGCATCAAAATCAAAAAGTTTAAAAGAATATATAATTAAAACGGGGGGTACAAGCCATTCCAATTCCAGCATCAACTGGGCACTTGGCGATATAATTACCACAGTTATAAAATGTCAAAATGGAGAAACAATAACAATTACCCACGATACTAATTCTCCCCGCCCCTATTCAAATAACTGCCTCACCCAGGGGACCCGCGGACTTTGGATGTACCACAGAGGACTATGCAATTCTGTTTACATCGATGAAAAAAGCCCGGATCATAAATGGGAACCATGGGAAAATTACATTCCCGAGTTCGAACATCCACTATGGAAAAAATTTATGGCAGAAGGTGTAGATGGAGATCATGGGGGAGCCGGCTACCTTAAAATTCGTTCATTTGTAGAATGCATCAAAAACAACATTTCCACTCCTATAGATGTTTATGATACTGCAGCCTGGATATCGGTAACTCCCTTATCTGAGAAATCGATAGCCCGGGGAAGCAAACCTGTTGAATTTCCTGATTTTACAAAAGGGAAATGGATGTCAAACGAACCCATTTTTGGGTTAACAGACACTTATTGATTTTATTTAAATACTAACACGGGCAAAAAGAATTGAGAATTCAGAAATTACCTGTAAAAAAAGTTAATATAAAAAAAGCATGGGCATTAATCCACATAAATCGGTGATAATTAATCATCTCGTGCAAATTCCATAGTATATCATTGAAAACAAATAATTTTAAATATATGAAAAATGCATTTCAAGTTTTATTTTATCTGACACTTTTTGCTTTCATTACATCGTTCGCTAATGCACAGCAGCGACCATTTAAGCAACCTGGGCTGCAAGACACGCTACTTCTAAAGGATTACAGGCCAAAATCAATTTTCAAAGTGCCCGTAACCAAAGTTACAAAAGCAAAATACCCGGCCATCGACATGCATATGCATGCTCCCAGGGGAGAAAATCCGGACGCTCTGGCCAAAGAAGTATTAAAAGCCATGGATGAGGTGGGAGTTGAGAAAACCATCATTTTTTGCGGTACAGGAGAAACGTTTGATAAAAATGCTGCCGCTTACGGAAAATATCCTGAACGTTTTGAAATCTGGTGCAAACTGGATTTTACCGGATGGGATAAACCAGGTTTTGGTCCTGCAACCATAGCTGAACTGGAAAGGTGTGTTAAACTTGGTGCCAGGGGAGTTGGGGAGGTGCATGATAAAGGCAAAGGACTCGGAGGCTCAGGCACTGGTAAACCGATGCACATAAATGACCCGCGGATGGACCCTGTTCTGGAAAAAATGGCTGACCTGGGGTTGCCTTTTAATTTTCATGTAGGAGATCCAAAATGGATGTACGAACCGATGGATGAAACCAACGATTTGTTATGGGAGGCATATCACTTTCGCCTTGACAACCAGGATGTTGTCGATTTGGAAGGAATGATAGCCACGCTCGAAGATGCTCTGAAAAAACATCCCCGGGTAACTTTTATTACCCCCCATTTTACCAATTTAACCTATGATCTGGCTGAACTGGGGAGGTTGTTCGATACTTATCCTAATCTTTATGCAGATATATCACAAAGGGAAGCTTATGTTGGAAGCATTCCCCGGTTTGCCAAACAATTTATTGAAAAGTATGCCGACCGGCTTCTGTGGGGCACTGACCAGGGATACAGTCTGCCGATGTACCACAATTCCTTCCGCGTATGGGAAACATATGATGACCATTTTTATGCATGGGATGTTTCCAATTCACCCTGGGTGCTTTATGGTATAGGATTGAACGATAAAACACTCAAAAAAATTTACAGGGATAATGCACTGAAAATATTAAAAAAGTAATTTTTATTTGTAATCTTATTTTTTTGGAGTTTAGTTGAATATCTGTATTTTCTCTTAATATTTTATCAGCAAATATTTTCTGAAGTTTAAAAAGAGAATAATACAGATGTTCATATCATATCTTTCGTTCTTTTTAGAGATGGTCCATTATTACCCTCCATTAAAGATGATTTCTTTTTGTTCTAAAGTAAAAAAATATCGCCTGTAATCTTAGCATTATTATCCTGCCATTAAATGAAATGATTTCCGATTCTGGATGGAGAAGGTTGCATTGCAGCATTACTGAAGCACAATAAAAATCCTTCAGGATTCTTAGTATAATTTATTGTTAGTGATTAAAAGAGAAAACCAGGAGATTCATTCCTCTCTTCCCTGAGTAGGATGAAAAATTTCAGTAAGAAAAAAATACTGCAGTTTCTTCATTTACCTATACCTTCTACGGATTAAATTCAATATAAACTCAATATAAACTCAATGTAAATTCAATTAAAATTGAATTTACACTGAATTTATATTGAATCGACATTAAGTTTACAATGAATTTAGTAAGTAGTATACAGAAGCGA
>JBEPWX010000504.1:0-3124 GCA_041642235.1 Mariniphaga sp. | reverse complement strand
CGTTTTTTCTCGTTCTGCCTGATTCTCTTTAATGCTGACTTATGATTTGCCATTTTATTCTAATAATATCTTTATAAACTAAAGTAGCCCGTAGGGGATTCGAACCCCTGCTACCAGGATGAAAACCTGGCGTCCTAACCCCTAGACGAACGGGCCTTCCTATATATTCCCTGAATTGGGACTGCAAAAATACTTCATTTTTATTATCCACCAAATTTTACCTTAAATTTTTTTCCCAACAGTATTTTCTTTTAATTTAAGCACAAAATACAGGAAAAAAATTTAACGGAGCTCGAAATTCTGTCCCAGGTATACCCGGCGAACGTCTTCATCATTGGCCAAATCGTATGCTGTCCCGGCCTTCATGATAGAGCCTTCAAACAACAGATAGGAACGATCGGTAATTGATAACGTTTCATGCACATTGTGATCAGTTATGAGTACACCAATATTTTTTTCTTTCAGCTTAACCACAATTTGCTGGATATCTTCAACAGCGATTGGATCGACACCGGCAAAAGGTTCATCAAGCAAAATAAATTTTGGGTCGATAGCAAGGGCACGTGCAATTTCCGTTCGGCGGCGTTCCCCTCCCGAAAGCTGAACACCCAGACTTTTACGAATATGCTGAAGCCCAAATTCATTCAGAAGCGTTTCTACCTTCTCATGTTGGTATTCTTTACTGTAATTGGTCATCTCCAGCACTGCCTTCAAATTGTCTTCAATGCTCATCGTCCTAAAAACAGAGGCTTCCTGAGCCAGATAACCGATTCCTTTCTTAGCACGCTTATAAACAGGCATACGGGTTATATTTTCATAATCCATGAAAACTTTTCCTGATAATGGCCTGATTAGTCCTACAATCATATAAAACGAGGTGGTTTTCCCGGCACCATTCGGACCAAGCAGTCCAACAATTTCACCTTGATTTACCTCAAAACTTACTCCTTTAACTACCGTACGGTTCCGGTATTTCTTTACAATATTTTCTGCACGTAGGATCATGAAGGCAAATATCCTTAATTATCTGATGATTTAAAGCTCATCCAGTTCTTTTTCACGTTTTTTAACTACACGACGCGAAATGAATATACTCACCTCATAAAGAAAAAACAGCGGAACAAAAACCATAACCTGGCTGAATATATCGGGCGGAGTTATAATTGCCGAAAGCAGCAGCATCACAACGTAGGCATGCTTTCTGTAAGTCTTCATAAATTCTGGTGTAAGAATTCCAACTTTGCTTAAGAAATAGGAAAAAATAGGCAATAAAAATACAACCCCTGCTGCCAGCGATATAGATGTAACCGAACCAATATAGGAACGCAGGTTAATCTGGTTGGTAACTTCACCACTCACATTGTAACTTCCAAGAAAGTGTACCGATAAGGGAACTATTAAGTAATACCCAAATAAAATGCCCATCAGAAACAGCACAGAGGTAAAGAACACAGCTCCCCCGGCATATTTTTTTTCTGTGTCATAAAGAGCGGGTTTAATGAATCGCCAGAACTCATAAAATACAACAGGAGCTGCAATAATAAAGCCTGCGATTATTGACACCCAGATGTGGGTAAGAAACTGCCCTGCAATCTGAATGCTTATCAGCTCAAGCGGCGTATCGTTAATCTTTAATGCATCGGTACCCACCATTTCGGATAGCCGGGCAAACATCCGGTTTGTCCAAAATTCCGGTGTCCTGGGATTTAATATGATCGTATTAAAAATAAAATCTTTCATAACAAAAGCTACTATTGCAAACACCATAATAGCAAGCGCTGATCGGATGATATGCCATCGCAATTCCTCCAGATGCTCAAGAAATGACATTTCAGTATAAGTTGAATCCGCTCTCTTTTTCTTCTTCTTCCAACTCATCCATCCTCTTTTCTCCCCGTGTTTAGTCTCTTCGTTCATTAAAACCTGATTTAAAAAAAACTTCACAAATATATATACTTCCTTTAATTCAAAGCATTATTAAATCTTCCATTATTTAAATGATCACTATTAAATCTTAAAAAAACAAAAAAGGTATTGTCATTTTTCTTACTTTTAATAATTTAGGATTCGCAAAAATAATTTAAAGCAGGTAGAGAACACAATAATATGAATAACAATATATCACTTACACAATATTTACAGCAGTATTTTGGATTTAACCGGTTTAAAGGCCAGCAGGAAGAAGCCATCGAAAGTTTATTGGAAGGCAACAATATTTTTGTTCTGATGCCTACCGGGGGAGGCAAATCTTTAATATACCAGTTACCCGCCCTTTTGCTTGAGGGGACAGCAATTGTAATTTCACCTCTCATTGCCCTGATGAAAAATCAGGTGGATTCAATGAGAGGAATGCAGACAGAAGACTATGTAGCACATTTTCTTAACTCTTCTCTGTCGAAAGCAGCAATTCAGGAGGTAAAATCGGATGTACAGGCAGGAAGAACCAAATTGCTTTATGTAGCACCCGAATCTCTCACGAAAGAAGAAAACATTGAATTCCTTAAGAACATTAAAATTTCTTTTTATGCCATCGACGAAGCACACTGTATTTCTGAATGGGGTCACGATTTTCGCCCCGAATACAGGCGCATACGTCCAATTGTGGAAGAAATAGGCTCTGCCCCCATTATTGCCTTAACGGCAACGGCAACTGCAAAAGTACAGCACGATATACAAAAAAACCTGGGCATACTCGATTCCCGGGTATTCAAAGCATCCTTCAACAGGTCCAACTTGTATTACGAAGTAAAGCCAAAGGTAAAGCCTGAAGCACAGATTATACGGTTTATAAAACAAAACGAAGGCAAATCAGGTATCATTTACTGCCTGAGCCGAAAAAAAGTGGAAGAAATAGCCCAAACCCTTCAGGTAAACGGAATAAAGGCTCTGCCCTACCATGCAGGAATGGATGCAGCCACACGATCGGGAAATCAGGATAAATTTCTGATGGAAGAGGTAGATGTTATTGTTGCTACCATTGCCTTCGGAATGGGTATCGATAAACCCGATGTGCGATTTGTTATACATTACGACATCCCCAAAAGTCTGGAAGGTTATTACCAGGAAACAGGACGTGCAGGCAGAGACGGAGGGGAAGGACAATGCATTACTTTTTACAGTTACA
>JBEPWX010000503.1:0-3128 GCA_041642235.1 Mariniphaga sp. | reverse complement strand
AGCAAACAAGATAATATCGGGATTGTTTACCTTTCGAACTCCCCAAATACGGTTGCTTCTCAGAGTGTGCCTGTTTTTTTCAATACCTTTTTTGAGTACATGGACAACCAACCTGAGATGGTAAATTTGGAAATATTAAATGAAGAAAAATTTGAAGTTCAGGACATCTAATCATTTTTTTTTATCTTTAGGAATTCAATAAAGCAGAATTCTTATGATACTCCGATATTTCATTCTGTTGTTTTTAAGTACATCTTTTACTGCAAATGCCCAGTACCCAAAGATTGAGAATAATACCGATCGAAAAATAAAAGCATTTTTAGAAGAGAATGTAAACAACTGGCGCGATATGAACGTCCCACTTTCGGACGGTAAAATTCTTTATGACCTGATAATTAAAAACGAATATACCAATGCAGTAGAAATTGGAACTTCCACTGGTCATTCAGCAATATGGATTGCATGGGCACTAAGTAAAACTGGTGGCAAACTTATTACCATAGAAATAGATAAAAACCGTTGGATAAAGGCAAAAGCCAATTTCAAAAAGGCAGGGGTAGAAAAGTACATTGATGCCAGGCTTGCCGATGCACATGAACTGGTACCTGAACTACCCGGAAAATATGATTTTGTATTTAGCGATGCCGATAAATACTGGTATAAAAATTATTTTATTGCCATGGATCCCAAACTAAAAACAGGAGGTTGTTTTACTGCCCATAATACAGCAATGAGAGGTTCTGGCATAAATGAATTTCTTGATTATATTGAAAGTCTTAGTCATTACAAAACCAGCTATGCTTCCAATAGCAGATCGGGTATTTCTATCAGTTATAAAATTGCTCGTACTCCAGATACCTGACATTCATTTTACATTTGGCAACTATTTCTCCCTCCTTCTGATAAAGTTCTCTATAACCCCTTTCCAGATTGCAGGTGTATCTGAAATAACGATTCACCTGGTTACCTAAAGAAATATCTCATCAGAGACATAATACAAAGGTTGATATATGCTATCCATTTGCCATGAATTTGTTTCGTGGATCTGCTTTTTCATGAACAGATTATCAAATGAAAGGTATTTCTGGCAAAAAACTCCTCTTTTCCACAGTCAAACCTGTGTCTTGGAAGTATTACCGGAAGACCTCCCAATCCGGTAAATTGCTTAAAATTCCGGTTATGTTCCCTGCCTGCAAGAAATTCTGCTATTTTACTTCCGGTGCCCATGAAATTATTTGGCAAGGGTACGGCATAATCTACAAAAACCTGCCGTGCTGCAACCCGTTTCATTTCATTTAAAACTACAAAATAACTTTTAGGTGAAAACTGGTGAAGAGCAAGTGATAAAATAGCTACATCAAACTGATAATCATTAAATGGCCATTCCTCTGTGGCATCATGAAGCTTGAATTCAACATGTGTAAAGTCCTTTTTATTCCTGATCTTGTCAGCCCTTTCAATCATTGATTCTGAATAATCAAATCCAACAATTTTCTTTGCTTTTCCTGCCAGTTCAAATATTTGGGCTCCGGTACCGCAGGCAACATCCAAAACGGTATGTCCATTTTCTATATGATGTGCGACACGTTTTCGCATTCTTTTCAAAACCGGGTCTATAAACATACCGTAAAAAGGTCCAGATTCCGACATGAATTCTATTTTATTTCAATGCTGAGTTTGATCTAAATAAACTGAATCAAATGGTTTTTGTTTAAAAGAAAACCAGTATAAAGAAAATGAAACTATTACACATTACATTAATTTTATTATTCTGTATCTCTGCCGGGTTGAAAACAGGAAAGCCAGCCTGGATACTCTATTCGAAGGATGGAAAATCGATGAAGTATAAAAAAATGGTTAAGAAGATTCAGGATGCCGATATTATTCTATTTGGTGAATATCATAACAATCCGGTTTCTCATTGGCTGCAACTAGAATTAAGTAAGGATTTATTTAGAATAAAAGGCAGAAATCTTGTGCTTGGGGCCGAGATGTTTGAGAGCGATAATCAGCTAATCCTGGACGAGTATTTAGAGGGGCTAATTTCACAAAGCCGCTTTGAAGCTGCAGTAAGATTATGGCCGAATTATAGATCGGACTACAAACCACTGGTTGAATTGGCTCGTGAAAATCAGCTCCGATTTATTGCTACCAACATTCCGCGCCGGTATGCTTCAATAGTAAATTCTGATGGATTTGCAGGTCTGGAAATGCTTTCAGAGCATGCAAAGACATTTCTGCCCCCCTTACCTGTAGAATATAATCCGGACTTGAAAGCTTACAGCAGCATGCTGGAGATGGAAGGAATTAAAAATCATATAAATGAAAATTTCCCAAAAGCACAGGCAATTAAAGATGCCACCATGTCACATTTCATTTTAGAAAACTGGTCACCCGGAAAGCTGTTCCTGCACTTTAATGGCGCATACCATTCCGATAATTATGAAAGCATTTATTGGTACCTGAAGCAAAAAAACCCTGATCTCAGGATTGCTACTCTTACTACTGTATCGCAAAAAGATATATCAACTCTGAATGAAGAAAACACAGGAAAAGCCGATTACATAATTTGCGTTGATGAAAATTTGGCTTCTTCCCGCTAACTTTAAGTTTTGTTAATCTATTTGTAAAAACCCATTTTTTCTATACGCTCCCATGTTCTGTATGGCAGAAAATGCCTGATATCTTTTCCTTTTTTAATGGACTTTCGGATAAATGAAGATGAAATTTCTATTTTTGGGGCTTCTTCAGCTACAATAATGTTTTTATGCTCCGGAACTATTATTTGTTCATATCCATGCCGGGGATAGACAATAACACCAAAATTCTCCACTATGGCTTCATAATTTTTCCATTTATGAAAATTCCGAAGGTTATCAGAACCCATCAGGATTTTAAATTCCCTATTTGGGTGTCGGTCTTTTAAATAGGTTAATGTATCTACCGTATAGCTGGGTTTAGGAAGAAAAAATTCAATATCTGAAACCTGTAACCGGTAGTCTCCCTCTATTGCTAGCTGCACCAGTTCAAGCCGATCATAATCATTCAATAAGTTCTTTTTTTCCTTATGAGGATTATGAGGAGTTACCACAAACCAGAATTCATCCAACATAGTAAACTCTACCAAA
>JBEPWX010000502.1:0-3150 GCA_041642235.1 Mariniphaga sp. | reverse complement strand
GTGGATTTGCTCCTATACCAGGAGGTCTTTTGGCGTACTCCCTTGGACCAAAATCATAGGCACCGGTAATCACATATGATTCACCTGGCCCGAGTTCTACATCGGGCAACCAAAAGGTTTGATTTACCGACTGCGAAGTCCAGGGATCAGCATGTACATCAAATATGGGAGTATGACTAAGTCCTAAAGTTCCATATTTGAACTCACTCAGATTAATAGTTTTATCTCCCATGTTTGTAAGCTCTACATAGGAAGTGTAAGGATTTGCGGTATTACACTCTGTAATCATCAACTGCCGGTAGGGTTCCTGGGCATTGAGAAAATAAGAAAACATCAGTACTAAAGGTAGAAGTTTTAATTTCATAATAGTAATTTTAAAAGTTTGTTAATTGAATGTGAATATTGCAAAATATTTTTGAACTACCAAAAAATTATTTAATAAACCAATCAAAATATGAAATACATTTTCTTCAAAATGCATTAAAACAGCATAATTGTGTATCCAGCCAATGATTTCCTTTGTTTTTCTCTTTTTTATAAGAATCTGATTTATATTTTTGTATGACGAATCAATATAAAATGGAAAATTCAAGAAGAACTTTTATTAAAAAATCAGCACTCGGAGTTACCGGCATTACAATCGGTGGAGTGGGTATGAGTGCCCGGAGTTACGGAAAAATCATGGGTGCCAATGACAGGCTGAATATAGCCATTGCAGGTCTTGGCAGAAGACTTCATCAGGGGGGCGTTATCGAACCAATTGCTATGAAAGAGAACAATGTACATCTCAGTTATTTTTGCGATGTAATGAAAAGTCAACGAACAAAAGCCGCGGAAAAATACTCAAAGGCTCTTGGTTATACTCCGGTACTGGAAAACGATATACGGAGAATTCACGATGACAAAAATATTGATGTCCTGGTTCATCTAACACCCGATCATTGGCATGCCCCTGGTGCATGTTATGCTGTTGAGGCCGGAAAACATGTTTATCTGGAAAAACCGGTAAGCCACAATCCTTATGAAGGAAAAATGCTTATTGAGTATCAGAAAAAATACGGAAAGCTGATTCAGGCAGGAAACCAGGGAAGTTCCTCTCCAAAAATAAATCACATCATCAAGGAAATTCATAATGGCATAATTGGAGATACCTACAAAGCCATTGCTTTCTACAGCAATCAAAGAGGAGAAGTTCCTGTTCCCCAAAAAGCCCCTGCACCTGAAGGACTGGACTGGAATCTCTGGCAGGGCCCTGCACCACGGCAACAGTACATGCACGATACCTGGGATTACAACTGGCACTGGTATGGCTGGACATGGGGCACAGGTGAAACCGGAAATAATGCAATTCACCGGCTGGATTATGCCCGGAGAGCCATGCAGCTGGAATATCCGGAAAGAGTGGATGTTGCAGGCGGCAAATATCACTTTAAAAATGACGGGTGGACTATGTACGATACATTGGATGCCACATTAACTTTTCCCGGAAATAAAATAATTAAAATTGATTCTAAAAGCCGAAACCGCTATTTAACCTATGGGGCAACCACAGGAACTATAATCTATGGAACTGACGGAACAGTTTTCATGTCGGGAACAGGTTATAAACTTTTTGACAGAACCGGTAAATTAGTGCAGGAAGATAATTCGAAGGAAAACGCATCAACCCTGCATTTTACAAATTTCTTTAATTCAATTAGAGGCAAGGAAAAACTTAATGCGCCTGTTGATGAAGTTGAAATAACCACTATATGGTGTCATTACGCCAATATTTCCTACCGGATTGGCAAAGGTTTTGACATAGACAGCAATGACGGACAAGCACTTGATCGTAAAGCCATGAAACTTTGGAGCCGGAAATATGAACCCGGATGGGAACTAAAGCTTTAATAAACATGAATTCATTAATTTCAACTTAACTATTTTCATTTCCTGCATTTGGTGGATAAATCGGGAATTTTTATTAATATTGAAATTCAATAATATCAAATAAGTAATATAATGGAAAATAAGCCAAAATTACCTAACCGCAGGCAATTTATCAGCGATTCTGTTGCGATGGGTCTTCTGGGCGCATTGGGAACAGGATATTTGCTTTCTTCGTGTAGTGATGAAAAAAAAGCAGAATATACCCCTCCAAATTTTCCAACCACGGCACCTGATGGACCACCTTTAAAAGCAGGTCTGATAGGTTGTGGAGGGAGAGGTACAGGAGCATCTGTTAATTTTCTTAATGCAGGACCGAACCTCCAGATTACAGCACTAGCTGATGTTTTTCAGGAGCGGATCGACAGAACCAGGGAAATATTGAAAAAAACCCACAATGTTGAAATTCCTGATGAAAATTGTTTTGTAGGATTTGATGCTTATCAGCGAGTTATTGATTCAGGTGTTGATATAATTCTTGAAGCTTCTGCAACCCATTTCAGACCCCGACATTTTGAGGCAGCAGTCAGGGCAAGAAAACATTGTTTTATTGAAAAACCTGCTGCAGTTGACCCTGTAGGTGTAAGATCAGTAATATCTTCAGGTAAAATGGCTGAGGCGGCCGGATTGACAGTTATTGCAGGCACCCAGAGAAGACATCAGGATGATTACAATCAAACTTTTGCCCAGGTAAAAAATGGGGCTATTGGAGATCTCATCTCAGCAAATTGTTATTACAACAGAGGAGGAGCTGCCAATTTTGTAAGAAAAGAAGAATGGACCGATATGGAAGCTATGATTAGAAACCGGGCAAACTGGATATGGCTTACCGGCGACAATGTTGTTAATTTACTTGTTCATAATATCGATTGCATCCATTGGTTTTTTGAAAAATTTCCGGTTAAAGCCTCCGGATTTGGCTCACGAATTCATCGGCCAACAGGCGATATGTACGATTTCTTCAGCGTTGATTTTGTTTTCGATGACGAAAAACGATATCAGGGAATGGTTCGGGAACTGGATGGTGCAACCAACCATGTAGGTGACGTAATATTTGGAACCAAAGGATATACAAATGTTCAAAACAAAATTTTCGATTACGAAGGAAATTTAATTTGGGAATATAAATACCCCATAGGAGATGACGGTCAGCCAACCAACAGAACTGCCATATCAGCTTACGATCAGGAAATGATAAATCTGGTTACTGCTATACGAACCAAC
>JBEPWX010000501.1:0-3158 GCA_041642235.1 Mariniphaga sp. | reverse complement strand
AGACCGAATATTAAAGGATTTCGGGAAAAGCTTTTGGTACCGAATTGTTCCGGCAAAATGGCACTTACAAGTCCGCCCGGATTGGTAATTTCCACACGGTTATCAAAAACCTCGATTAAAATAGTTGCCCCCTTTTCGTAATAATCACGGTGAGCAAGCGCATTTATAACGGCTTCCTTAAATACTGTTTCCGGTATTTCCCATATTTCTTTCCGCGGACCAGAACCTTGCCCTTCAATGTCGTATCTGACGTTCATCTTACCTTTTAACCATTGCAGTGCATTCTTATATTGGCTATAAAGAGGACCATACAATGGTTTATCGTCAGCAATGAAACGTTTGTCTTCTCCATCATAAGCAACACAACGGATAAATGCTTTATCAAAATACTTTTCAGGTTCGGCTCCAAAAAAAAGTACAGCTCCGTTTTTTACTTTATCATCGGCATCAAGCAATCTTAGGTTTTCAAAGACTTGTTGTAGTTGGATTGCAGGTGTTATTCCAGCTTCAGCAATAAAGTAATCATACGTTTCTTTATCCACATTCCCGGGAATTTCAAAGCCCGGGCACGGAGCTTCATCAAAAAATATTTTATCCGATTTTTGAAAAAACTCCCGCATTTCTTCGGCAGTAGAAAGCTTCTGAGAGTTGGGACCAATGCGCACGTAGATGGCACCACCATACACATAAGGTTTTTGTGCACCGGAGGGCACCTCAATTACAAATACATTTCCTTCCGGTAAGGTGTAATCCTGAAAATTACAACGGAGTTTTGGAGTAATGTTGTTTAGAGCATCCTGTATCTCAGAGCGTTTTTTATTATTAATTGAAACTCCGTGGATAGTATTATCGTCATCAACACCAATTAGTACAAGTCCTCCGGCAGCATTGGCAAATGCACAAACTTCCTCTGCAATTTCCCTTTTCTTTGAAGGCACCGACTTTTTAAACTCCGCCTGGTAGCCTTCACCCATCGAAATAATATTTTGTAATTGCTCTGCTGTCATAATCAGCTTTTCGGTTAAAAATAAGAATAAGCTTTGTCTTAGTTTAGATTTTGGCAAAAAACTTAACTAACGGATGCATTATGTATTGTTTATCTATTGTTTTTAAAACTTACCTGTTTGCAAACCCAATCCCGTTATAGTTTCAGTTTTTCAACAGCAATTGATGACAAATAGTACCCTCCGGTTTTTTGTCCTCCTTTATATTCTACCAAATCCTTTATTTTTTGAATATCCCGCTTGATTGTAACTTCTGAAACATCCAGCTTCTTAGCAAGATTGCCGGGCTTTAATCCCGGAGATGTTATCAGACCCTCAATAATTTGTGCTAACCGAAACTTCACCTTTTCTGTAACAGTGTCAACTACGGTCTCATCCAAAACACCAATTATCCGGTCTATGTTTTTTTCAGTATCACTTTTAACTTTTTCAGTATCACTTTCACCTTTTTCAGTATCACTTTGGATACCTTCAGTATCATTTCCATCAGGAAGTTTTCCTGTCACTCTGCTACTTCCTTCCGATTTTGCTTTGATAGAATAAATTTTAGGTGTCGATATAATTGATTTGAAAACATCTCCTTCCTCAAATACAGGTTCAGCAGAACCATACAATTTCCCGTATTTGAACACATTACGTACACCAGACCCCAATTCGTCAGCCCGACCGATTTGTTTAAACACTTCCATGATATTTGGGTTTTTCGGGTGGGTATAAAAATTTGAGGGGTCAATTAGCCCATGCCCAAAAGGTCTGTTCCAGTTTTCTACTGTTACCTGTTGCTCCTCAATAATCAGTTTTGCCGGGAAAGAATTCAGGTATTCCCTGTGAATTAACGTATTGGCAATCACCTCTCTGAAAATACGGTCTCTGATACTAATCCGCTGGTCTCCCTCCATAAAGAAGGGATCGGGTAAATGTTTACGGATAAAGTCCATCAGAACGTCGTAGCTTTCAATTAAATTAGTACTGACTTCAACTCTGTCGTCAAAACGGTCCGTATTAATTACCCGTAAAAGCGCGTCGGTTTTGTAGGCAGGCAGGATATTGTGAATAACTTCATCTTTTCCGAATAATAATGTAGCAGCAAGCGTAAAGCCTTCTTCTCCGGTTTTAAAATCTTTCCGGTACATTTTGGCACTCTTCAGCAATTCGTCATCGGTCATGGTTGTCCAGGGGTGACCGGATCGCTGAATAGAAGCCAGCTTTCTTACCCTGGAGATCAGGTCAGGGCGGAGGTCGGACTGTGTAAGATATTTGTATATAACGGATTCGGTAAAGCTGTTGGATTTACGGAGATACAACTCTTCTACCAGTTTGTGGTTCCCTGTTATATTAAAATCACCATCATAATTCCGGTCAAAGATTTTTCCTACGGTTGAGTGTACCTGAGAACTCTCCGGTATTTGCAGGTAGATTATTTTTTTTTCATCAATGTCTTCCACTTTGGGAATAAGGTAAACCGGCGGAGATAGTTTTTGAGGATTATTCATTAAGCTTACCAACTGGTCAACTATTTCCTGAACCTTCGACTCTTCAATTCCTTCAACTTCTCCATTGTCGTTAACACCAAGAAGCAGGTTTCCGCCACTCCGGTTTAAAAATGCACAAATACTGTCGAACGTATTTTTATTTAATCCGGCACGTGATTTTTTAAATTCATTGAGCTGGGTTTCACCTTCTGCCAGTATTTTTTGAATCTGCTCTTTCATTTATACGAATTTAACTTCATCGTTCTTTTTTCATCATTTCGTTTTCGGTATTAAAAATAAGAATTAAACCCTACCTGGATTAATTTTCCCGTCCCAATTAAACAATTAATTTCATTCACCCATTATGTATTCGACAAACGCTTTTCCAAAGTCAGTGATTAAGATATATGGTAAATCCGGATTTTCCCCTCCCATTGACATTACTGCAGCTTGACTTACATTAATTTCATACTCAATACTTTCACTCAGTTCAATTAAATTAGCACGTTCAAGGTCATTTAGAAGCATTCTATATGTATTTTCCGGAATATGATGTGATAATTCGTCATTCTCCAGTTTCTCTACAATCTCAGAGAATTTCTTCAGTCCTTTTATTTCTTCTGAATTCTTGGACAAAATATGTAATAAATACATGTGCCCCAAAGTAAGAGTGTCAATTAAC